>NZ_PKGG01000005.1:0-75818 GCF_046480465.1 Arthrospira sp. PCC 8006 | reverse complement strand
ATTATTTCAGTTTGGGCTTTGATCAAATCCATGACCGCCTCATAACCGAAATCGATCGCCTCAATCACATCATGTTCTGGCAATTCATTAGCCCCCGCCTCCACCATAACCACACCTTGGGGAGACCCAGCCACCACCAAATCGAGGTCACCGTTTCTAATTTCCTTGTAGGTAGGATTAATAATGAAATCATCTCCCACTAATCCCACACGCACCGCCGCCATTGGTCCATAGAAAGGAATTCGCGCCAACAACACCGCCACAGAAGCACCTGTTACCGCCAGAACATCCGGTGGTACTTGCTCATCCATTGACAAAGTAGTGGCCACTATTTGAATATCATCTCTAATCCAACCCGGAATCAGAGGACGTAGGGGGCGGTCAATCAAGCGACTGGTGAGAGTAACGCGATCTGGGGGGNCGACCCTCTCTCCGCAAAAACCCACCCGGTATACGACCACCGGCGTAAAGTCTTTCCTCATAGTCTACCAATAGGGGCAGGAAATCAATTCCCGGTCTTCCTTCTGCGCGAGTTGCTGTTACCAGAA
This sequence comes from Arthrospira sp. PCC 8006, assembly GCF_046480465.1. Classification (NCBI taxonomy): domain Bacteria; kingdom Bacillati; phylum Cyanobacteriota; class Cyanophyceae; order Oscillatoriales; family Microcoleaceae; genus Arthrospira; species Arthrospira sp. PCC 8006. The sequence goes on along the minus strand of NZ_PKGG01000005.1, from coordinate 75,270 downwards.
CTGATGTATCTCCCGATTCTACTAACAGGGCTCCCCCCGCCTGCGGCGCTAGTAATCCAATCTTGAGTCTAATATCCCGTCCATCAAAGGATATTGACTTATCAATTTCTTGCATCTATTTTCTCTTCCTTCCTGCTATCACAAATACTCACCATCTTGACACCCACCTAAGCAAAAACAGGGGAACCATCCCAGGTATCCGCCTATCCAGTTTTTGTAGATGCGATCGGGCGTGGTAAGAGACTTCCCCGCCCAATTTAGGGCGACTCATATCCTAGGCTGAAAATTTTTCCTGCCTACTTTCCATGGACCAGTGCCGATCGCTGCTGCCACATTGAAAGATACACTTTCAGCTATGTTGGCACAGACACATTTAACCTGAAAAAATCTGACCATTGTCGGAAATTTCTAGGTATAGCACAATCTGCAACTTTAATGGGATGTTATACCATCTTATCCGCAGATGTCCGGCAAGTCTCGGATTAAATCCCAGTCTTGGATGTTGACACCTATTGTAGATCACTTCTGGAAAGTTTTAACCAGAGCGGAGATTTATTGAGATTGGGCTAATTCTGAACACCAGAGCGACCACAGCACACGATCGCTTAAAATTTAACGGGTTGCTAGTAGATACTGGGGTCAATATGGCTATTTTACACGGAACTTGGCGGATTCACCAGGACGATAGTTATGTATTCATTTGGGGGGAAACTTGGCGGGGGGGCGGCGCACAACAGGATAACCGCTGGGAAATAGCACCACTAAGTTGGGCTATGACCGAGGCGGAACTCTCCCAGTGGTCACTTTTACAAGATATGGCTTTATCGAGACTCTCTCCCGAGACTATCACAGAAGCGATCGCCCTTCCCACTCATATTGACCTCCATTGTGGTCATCTCACCCCCATTCATTCCGCCGCCACAGTCCCCACAGAAGCCGCAGAAGCTCAAGATATCTACCTGTATCCTTGGTTAATCACCGGGTATCGGCTCAACCCCAGTGATGCTTTCCACCTGTTCGAGTCCTTACCTTTAGGGACCATAGATTTAGACTGGTTGGGAGACGATATAAGGTTTTGGTCTCATGTGAACCGCTGGAGTTTAGACCTTCTAGCGAGGCGTAAATTTTTACCCATCATTAGCACCAGTCGCCTGGGAGAGGGGTTATCTTCCCCAGTTGGCGCGTCCAAATGGCAACCCATTGTTGATAGTGCCACAGATCGCGCCCGCCTGTTAAAATTTGCTGGCTTCATGCCGACCGTTTGTAGAATCTCTGGTTTAGCGCCCCTACAGCCACAGAAGGTCTCATCTATGGTTTGTGCCATATTTTTACCCGGAAGGGCTGAGGATTTGATATTAGGGGCTTTAGGAGCAATGATTGATTGCCAGGTGCGTCATATTGCCCAAGAAGTTGAACGCAAAGCCTTAACTAATGTAGCCATTCTCACCCCTGTGGTTAGAATGTGGTTGCATGGTTTAGCCGATGATGCTGGTGGCCACATAGAAGCCGATAGGGCGGAAATAGATACCCTCCAGACCAGCTTAGAGAATTGGATGTTTCCCCTCCAACAGTCTTTGGTGGAGCAAACCCAGTTTAGGGCGAGTTTTCGTCTCCAGCCACCCCAGGGAAAAACTCAAGAGTGGCTTTTGGAATATGGTTTACAGGCTATTGATGATCCTGATTTTGTCGTTGATGCGGCGACTATTTGGAAACACCCAGTTGAGGCTTTTATTTATCGGGAAAGGACTATTCGTTATCCCCAAGAAACTCTCCTGGCTGGTTTAGGATTGGCTTGTAAATTATATCCGGTAATTGAGAACAGTTTAGCCGAAGCTAGTCCCCAGGGGTGCTGGATTGACTCTGGTCAGGTTTATGAGTTTATTACCCGTCTAGCTTGGCGATTTAGTGATAGTGGTTTGGGGGTAATTTTACCACCTGGATTAAGTCAACGGGAAGGCTGGGCGAGTCGTTTGGGTTTGCGGATTAAGGCAAATACTCCCAGGGGGAAAAATCAGGTAAAAATTGGTTTAAAAAGTTTGTTAAATTTTAAGTGGGAATTATCCCTAGGTGGTCAAAGTTTATCTAAGGCAGAATTTGAGCGTTTAGTAGCTAAAAAAAGTCCGTTAGTCGAGGTTAACGGTGAATGGGTAGAGTTGCGAGAACGAGATATTAAAGCGGCTCAGGCTTTTTTTGCTAGTCGGAAAGAAGAGATGACTCTTTCTCTGGAAGATGCTTTGCGTTTGTCTACTGGAGATAGTCAAACTATTGAACGACTCCCGGTGGTGGATTTTGAAGCTGGGGGGAAGTTGGCGGACTTGTTAACGGCTTTAACTGATAATCGTACCATTGATGCGATCGCTACTCCTCCCACTTTTAAAGGAGAGTTAAGACCCTATCAAGCCAGGGGTGCGGGTTGGTTGAATTTTCTGCAAGAATGGGGTCTGGGTGCTTGTTTGGCTGATGATATGGGGTTGGGAAAAACCATAGAATTGATTGCCTTTTTGTTACATTTACAGCTAGAAAAAACCCTGATAAATCCGGTTTTATTGGTGTGTCCGACTTCGGTTTTGGGAAACTGGGAACGGGAAGTTAAGAGGTTTGGACCCAGTTTAAAGACCTTGGTTCATCATGGAGATAAACGCGCCAAAGGAAAGGCTTTTCCCCCGGCTATTAAAGGCAAAAACTTGGTAATTACTAGCTATGCTTTGACCTATCGAGACCAGTCGGAATTACAATCAGTAAAATGGCAGGGTGTGGTTTTAGATGAAGCGCAAAATATTAAAAATCCCGAAGCCAAACAATCGAAAACCGTCAAGACTTTAGAGGCGGATTTTAAAATTGCTTTAACTGGAACTCCCGTAGAAAATCGGTTATCTGAGTTATGGTCGATTTTGGAGTTTTTGAATCCTGGGTATCTAGGACAACGACCATTTTTTCAGCGTCGCTTTGCTATTCCGATTGAAAAGTATGGGGATACTGAATCATTGCAAATTTTGCGATCGCTCGTACAACCTTTTATTCTGCGTCGCCTCAAAACCGATAAAGATATTATTCAAGATTTACCCGAAAAACAAGAAAACACCGTATTTTGTCCTCTGTCAAAAGAACAGGCGAGTTTATATCAAAAGCTGGTAGATGAATCACTCTCAGAAATTGAATCTTCCACCGGGATACAAAGACGGGGAATGATTTTAGGATTATTGGTCAAATTAAAGCAGGTTTGCAATCATCCCTTATTATTGGGTGCTAAAACCAAAGCCAAGAAAGAAATGCCAACCCTCAACCCCGGCTATTCTGGGAAATTGCAGCGTTTAAATGAAATGTTAGAAGAGTTAATATCAGAAGGCGATCGGGCTTTAATTTTTACCCAATTCGCCGAATGGGGTAAACTCTTAAAACCCTATTTAGAAGCCAAGTTAAATCGAGAAGTCCTGTTTTTATATGGGGGAAGTCGTAAACTTCAGCGAGAACAAATGGTCGATCGCTTTCAACAAGACCCCCAGGGACCTCCGGTGATGATTTTATCTCTCAAAGCTGGGGGAGTCGGTTTAAACCTAACCCGTGCTAACCATGTATTCCACTTTGACCGTTGGTGGAACCCAGCAGTAGAAAATCAAGCCACCGATAGAGTATTTCGGATTGGTCAAACTCGCAATGTACAAGTGCATAAATTTGTCTGTACCGGAACCTTAGAAGAAAAAATCCATGACCTCATAGAAAGTAAACAAGCCTTAGCCGAACAAGTAGTTAGTTCTGGGGAAGACTGGCTAACCGAAATGGATACCGACCAACTCAGAAACCTATTGATTTTAGACAGAAGTTCCATTATCGAAGAGTCCGAAGAAACCTAACCTTTTCTCGGTCTCCTCAAACCAACAGACCCCCCTGGACTTCTGGGTGATTGTCAATATTTCCCCTTACAAGTCCAGCAGAAGTTAAAAAAACCTAACAAATTCCCTTGAGTTCAAAAGCCAGTGATACAGTACAACTGCAAAATTCGATGAATTAATATCGAACTGGGTATTTTGGGAGGACTAATGACAGAAGTTTATATCGTCTCCGCAACACGCACCCCCCTAGGTAGGTTTGGGGGGGGATTATCTGGGTTTTCTCCGGCTGACCTAGGCGCTCATGCTATGAAAGCAGCATTGGCGAAAGCTGGGGTTTCCGGTGAAAATCTGGATCTTTATATTTTTGGAAATGTGTTGCGAGCAGGACACGGACAGCTAATACCCCGTCAAGCGGCTTTGAAAGCAGGTATACCCGCCACAGTCGATGGATATGCCATTGATATGGTTTGTTCTTCTGCTATGATGAGTCTGATTAATGGCTGCTACACTATTAAGGCTGGAGAGGCTGATCTAGTGCTGGCAGGAGGGACTGAGTGTATGTCGCAAACAGGGTTCTTTTTGTCTCACCGCGCTAGATGGGGTTATAAGTTCCTTATGGGAGCCCCAGAACAGTTGATGGATATTCTGCTGTATGATGGTTTGACAGACTCTACTACCGGAGACGGTATGGGGGATGAAACTGAACGTTTGGCGGCTGAACATGGTTTCAGTCGTCAGGCTTTGGACGAGGTGGCTTTTTACTCCCAAAAACGCGCGGCGGAAGCTACGGAAAAAGGATTGTTTAAAAATGAAATCTCCCCCATTGAGGTGTCTAGCCGTAAGGGAACTCAGGTGATTGATACTGATGAGGGTATCCGCGCTGAGACTACTTTGGAAAGTTTGGCTAAGTTGCGTCCGGCTTTTCAGAAAGATGGGGTCTTAACTGCTGGGAATAGTTCCCAAATTTCTGATGGTGCAGCGGCGATTATTTTGGCTAGTGAGGCTGCTGTACAAAAGTATGGTTTGAAACCTCTGGCTAAAGTGCTGGGCGGCGCTTGGGCTGGTGGTGAGAGTTGGCGGTTTCCAGAAGTGCCGATTTTGGCTACTCAGAAGTTACTGGGTCGCCTGAAAATGTCGGTTAATGATTTCGATTTGTTTGAAAATAACGAGGCTTTTGCAGTTAGTACCTTGTTATTTGATACAATGTTGGGGGTCTCTCAAGATAAGTTGAATGTTAATGGTGGGGCGATCGCTCTCGGACACCCTATTGGCGCTTCCGGTTCCCGCATTGTTGTGACTTTACTTAATGCTTTGGAACAACACGATAAGAGTTTGGGGCTGGCGGCTTTGTGTCATGGTACTGGCGGCGGTACGGCTTTTGCTATTGAGCGTGTGTAGGTTTTTTAGGTTTTTTTAAGGAGGATAAATGGTTTCTTTAGGACTTGAGGATAAGGTGATTATTGTCACCGGCGGCGCACGGGGTATCGGTGCGGCTATTGTGAAGTTATTGGTGGAATTAGGCGCGAAAGTTGCATCTATTGATGTCATTGACGGGGAAACTCCCACAGGTGGACTAGCCCTGAAAGCTGATGTGACTAAGTTGGACAGTATGGAGTCCGCTGCTAAGGAAATTAGCGAGAAGTTGGGGACTGTTTATGGTGTGGTCGCTAATGCTGGTATTACCCGCGATAATTTCTTTACTAAGTTGACTGATGAAGATTGGGATCAGGTCATTGCTGTTAACCTTAAAGGGGTGAAAAATACCATTCAGCCTTTTATGCAAGGTATGTATGACCAGAATGCTGGCTCTATTGTGGCTATTAGTTCTATCTCTGGCGATCGCGGTAATGCTGGACAAACTAATTATGCTTCCACTAAAGCGGCTGTGATTGGGATGATCAAATCTCTCGCACGAGAAGGGGCTCGTTTTAATGTCCGCGCTAATGCGATCGCACCCGGTTTTATTAATACCGAAATGACTCAAAAAATCCCTGAGAAAGTCCGCGATAAAATTACCGCAGAAATTCCTTTCCGGCGTTTTGGTGAACCTGAAGATATCGCCTGGGCTGTCGCTTTTTTACTCTCTCCTGTCGCTAGTAATTACGTCACCGGAGAAGTCCTGCGCGTTAATGGCGCTCACCATACCTAGGCTTTTCATCGCGGTTAGCTACTCCTAAATGGCGGCGGGTTTATTAGTCGGATTTCCGTTTTTCAAAACCTCCACTTTGACACTCCCCGGCGTGAACGCACGGGGATTCTTTGTTCTACGACACGACTTGCTGATGCAGGATTTCTCCAACAACAGTAGAGGACTTGTCTCCCAAAGCGTTGCTCGGCTGCCCGAAAGTTCCGGTATGCCCTACCGTACTCAATCCTCGACTCCGAATATTTCTAGCTGCGTTTTCATCCCTATCCATTGAGCAACCACACTTACAAACGTGCGTTCTTGTGGATAGCGTTTTCTTCACAATTGCACCGCAGTTAGAGCATTCTTGGCTAGTGTATTGCGGATTTACCGCAACCGTTACTCTTTCAAACACTTTAGCAAAGTATTCAAGCCCGACACGGAATTGATACCAAGATGCGTCGTTGATAGACTTAGCTAAACAATGATTCCGCACCATATTTTTAATTCTCAAATCTTCGTAGGCTATCAAGTCGTTTGACTGAACTACGCACCTTGCCAACTTCACAGCATGGTCTTTACGTTGCCTACTTATTTTAAGATAGTGTTTACCTAGAATCTGTCTAGCTTTGCCTCTGTTTTTTGAACCTTTAACCTTCTTCGATACGCGACGGTGACTACGTTTTAAGACCCGTTCGCCTTTTCTCAGGAATCTAGGATTTTCAACGGTGACTCCGTTTGAATCGGTGTAATACTCTTTCAGTCCAACGTCTAAGCTAATGGTATTGCCTGTCGGCGCTGTGTTTTCTTTCCTGTCAACGTTAATACAGAATTGAACGTACACACCATCAGCACGTTTCACCAGTCTTACCCGTTTGATCTGGCTGACTTGGTAAAAGTGTAAATCGCGTGTACCTTTGATTTTGAGTTTACCAATTCCTTTTTTATCTGTGAAAGTTATTGATTTTCTGTCGTCTGCAAGTTTCCACCCGGTTGATTTATATTCAACTGAGCGACAATCTTTTTGAAACTTCGGATACCCCTTTTTACCGGGAATATTCTTCTTGCAGTTTTCATAAAATCGAGAGATAGCTGACCAAGCTCTTTCAGCACTGGCTTGTCTCGCTTGAGAATTGAGTTCGTCGGTAAATGGAAAAGTCGCTGCCAGCACCGCACAGTATTTGTTCAAATCGTACTTATTCTTTTTAGGATTATCCACCCAATAGCGCCAACAGCTATTGCGGACAAACTGCGCTGTACGAATGGCTTCAGCTACTGCGATGAACTGGCTTGATTTTCCGTAGGTTTTGAACTCAAAAACTAGCATGGCTCTACCTCCTATCTTATGCTAACGCCATCAGCACAAAATATTCGATATTGCCACAAAAATTTACAATTCAAGCCGTCCTAGAAGGACGGGGTTTTAGACCCAGTTTCTTGATAACCCGCCACTCCATAATCCCCATAATTCGCGATCGCTTGTTCAAAACTCACACTATGTTAAGTTTTGTAAACAAAAATTAAGAAATGTTGCGAAAAATTTTTTTGGGCGGGGTTGCTTGCTTTTGTCGCTGACTCGTGGTATCATTTTAAACAATCGAATTATTGACATTTTTTTATTTTTGTAAATGTAAAATTATTAAATAATATTTCCATATACTACCACTACTCCCCGCCACCTGTCAACCCTATTTCCGAATTAATTATTAATTGTAGGGGCGCGCCTCTGCTGTCAATTCTCAATTCCCCACGACCAGAGGCATAAACCCGCCCTACCCCACCGGGGAATTACAGGGGAAGGGGGAAGGTGCGTCAGTTGATAATTATCCGGTTCTCATCGCCATAGTCGGGGGTCTGACGCACCCTACAGTCGGGTGATCAATTATCCCGTTAAGAAGCCTCAGCCGGACGTATCCATAAACGATTATCAGAAGTAGCAGCAAACAATTTCCCTTCACTAGCAGCCATAGCCACCACATTATTAGCATGACCAATTTGCTGCCAGATCAAATCTTCGTGGACAGTATCGCGCATCCAGAGATTATTGTCAGAAGTAGCAGCATAAAGTTTTCCACCCGTAGCAGTTAATCCCACCACATTATTAGCATGACCAATCTCGACCCAAGGAATATCCTGAGTATTGACCTCCCGAGTTAATAACTTATTATCCGAAGTAACAGCATAGAGATTACCGTCACTGGCGGTCATGGCTATCACCTTCTCAGCCTGACCAATCTTATCCCATTTGATATCCTCAGCCACCCCTTCGCGGACCCAGAAGGAGCCATCTTGGGTAGCAGCAAATAACATATTATTAGTGGCAGCCATAGCGACAGCCTGATTAGCCTGACCAATCACCTGCCAGTTAATATCCCCAGGGACAGCCACCCTAATCCACAACTTATAATCTTGAGTAATTGCATAAAGGGCACCATCCATGGCAGCCATAGCGACCACATAGTTAGCATGACCGATGTGTTCCCAATTGCTCTCTCTTCTATTAATACTCATTAAAACAGACTCCTTCAGTTTTAAAGATCTGATGGCAGACCCATCATAGCCAAATAATTAACAAAATCAACCCCATGCCGACCCGGGGATGCGATCGCTCAACAATAGCCTTTAGACATGGGGTTGTTTGTGCCTATAGCTAAAAACCCAAACAATCCCTAGTTAGGACATAGCTTGGATAATAAAGTCAAAGTAAGGGGCTGCCTCCTTAGCATCTTCATCATCCAAAAGCGCCAGAGATGCTTCCTTGAGGCAACGGATAGCCTCTACCATTCCCGGCATAGGAACACCCAGAGAATTGTACATTTCCTTAACCCCAATCAAGCCAATGCTTTCAATAGGATCTTTATCTCCAGACAGAATGCCATAAGTAATTACACGCAGATACCAGCCATAGTCCCGCAAACACAAGGAACGTTCCCGCTGTCCAGCGGCATTACCACCGGGGGCAATAAAATCTGGGCGCTTCTTCCACAGTTGTGCGCTAGCACGGTCAACAATCTTTTTTTCGTTTTCGGTAAGTGTATCGACAATCCGCAACCTTTGCTCACCAGTTTTCAAGAAATCACTAATATTCTTGAGTTCCCCAGTGGTCGGGTAACGGAGTTCATCATCGGCCTTGAGAATAACTTGGCTTACTACAGTCATCGTTTTTCAAACAGATAAACAATAATTTCCGGTCGAGATAGCCTTGACAGCCTACCCCCCTATTGAGAATGGTACATTAAAGTTTCCCCTCATAGCGATCCTAGTCTAAATACTGGGGGTTATCGGTACGGCTTATGCTTACTAGTATTATTCAGGTTGACCCACTGATATATTCTCGCGATCGCATCCTCAACAGATTGTCCCAGTCTGAGGGAGTGTTGCTGCCTCATATACTCCCCCTTTAAAATAATCCTTCCCAATAAGCCTGTCAGACCACTAACATTAAGTAGTTTAGCGATTCAGGGCTACAGACAGCAAAAAGCCCCCAAAGGTTTTAGCCTGATCATTTCACACTATCGGATTCAACACTATGGCAACTTGGCAGCAAGGTCAACAGATAGAAGTCTCAATTACAGATTTAGCAGAAGGCGGAAACGGAGTCGGACGATATCAAGACCGGGTTGTGTTTGTCCCAGATACTGTCCCAGGCGATCGCGCTTTAGTCAGACTCACACGGGTTAAGTCTAAATACGCAGAAGCCAAAATACTGCAACTGCTCACAAGCTCTTCATCCCGTATCCGTCCCCATTGCATTGTCGCCGACAAATGTGGGGGCTGTCAGTGGCAGCATATAGATTATCACTTCCAACTAGAAGCTAAAAGGCATTTAGTCGTTAATGCCTTAACCAAAATCGGGGGATTTATTGAACCACCAGTAGCCCCAGTTTTGCCCTCCCCCCAACCCTTAGCCTATCGCAATAAAGTTACCTATCCCCTACGATTATCTTCTACGGGTCAGGTACAAGCTGGATATTATCAAAAAGCCAGCCATCGGTTAATTAATTTGAATCAGTGTCCAGTGCAAGATCAGCACCTCAATCCTTTATTGGCTAACATTAAACAGGATATCCAAAATCGTGGGTGGCTGGTTTATAATGAACAACAACATACTGGCACTATCCGCCATCTTTCTTTTCGCATAGGGCGGCGCACAGGAGAAATTTTGCTAACTCTCGTCGTCAAAGATAATAACTTACCACAACTTAAAGAACAGGCAGAACTCTGGCTACAGCAATATCCACAATTGGTAGGAGTTTGTCTTAATCTCAACAGCGATCGCACTAATACTATCCTTGGCAAAAATACCCATTGTCTCATCGGCAAACCTTATATACATGAGATATTTGCTGATTTAAAGTTTCGCTTGACTGCCGACACTTTCTTTCAAGTCAATACCGAAGCTGCCGAATCTCTGTTATCAGCTATTTCCTCAGAGTTGAATTTGCAGGGTCACGAAATCCTAGTAGATGCTTACTGTGGTATCGGCACCTTTACTCTACCCCTAGCCAAGCAATTAGGACAGAATTTCCCCCCAAAAGAAATTAGGGTGATTGGTTTAGAGTCGCAAGCAGGGGCGGTAGAACAAGCTATTTCTAATGCTGATTTAAATGACATTAATCATGTACAATTTCGCGTCGGTTCCGTTAAACAACTCTTGCCAAAAATACCATTTAAGCCCGATATAGTTGTCCTAGATCCACCCCGACAAGGATGCGATCGCACCGTCATTCAAACTCTCTTAAATCTACAGCCTCAACGCATTGTTTATATCAGTTGTCGTCCCGTTACTTTGGCACGAGATTTACAACTACTCTGCGAAAACGGCATTTATCAACTCACCAAAGTACAACCTGTCGATTTTTTCCCCCAAACCTCCCACGTTGAATGTGCAGCCTTTTTGACTCTTAGTCACTAATCTAACTCATGCCCAAAAACTCCTTCCACCCCTCCCTCTGGTGAATTCCCAAATTTACTATTGACATCTGATGAGACTTGACCTATAATAGTATCATGGGAAAATGTGCCGACATATATATGGCTGTGCTGGGTAGCCCAGCCCCTATCGGCAACCCTATTCCCTAATTATGACTTGAGTCCAAAACAGTTGCATGAGACCAACTCCAGTCAGACCAGCAACTATAGCCCAGGTGAGAGTCAAACCAATAACATCTCCCAAAAAAAAGCCGGTCAACTGGCGCAAAATGCCGCCTAATAACCATCCTATAGGTAATCCCACCCCCCAACACACAACACTAGCCACCACCCAGCGACCGCCCCCAAATACCGACTCTCGCAAAACCCACCATTGAAAAAGTCCCAGCGCCACACCCACCTTCGCCCCTTCTAGGACTCCATAAAACAGGCGGAGAAACAGGTTAAGGGTCCGCGGTGCCATCCAGCCCATAGCACCTATAGGAGTTAACCCCATTAAACACCAAGCGATCGCACTAACCCAAATCCAACGCCAGGGGTAAGCAATATGGTGACGGAGGACAAACCATTGCGCGCCGCCAACACTCAACCCCCCAACAACTCCCACCAACCAATTAACATCAGGACGTTCTCCCACTTCTATCCATAGCAAACTCACCAGAAACCCAGCCACAGTGACAGCCACCCACCGGACCAAAAATCTACCTTCAGCTTTAACCAGAGACACGGACCTAGAAAGCCACCACATGATCAGTTAGAAAAGCGATGCCAGGAGAAGTATTCTAGCAGGGGGTCTAATTTATCATAGCATACCAAATCAGCAATTAATTCAGCGGTAATAGGGGCTAGTAGAATACCATTACGGTGATGACCTGTAGCTAGAGTTAAATTCTCAAAGGGACTTCTACCCAAGATAGGTAATTCGTCGGGGGTAGTAGGGCGAAAACCGGACCAAAATTCCTCAATGGGAAACTCTGCGAGTCCGGGATAAAGTCGGGTAGCCTCTGATAGCAGAGTATTTATTCCTTTGGGGGTGAGACTCTTATGAAAACCGACATTTTCGGCCGTAGCCCCCAGGACGATTAAACCATCACGACGTGGTACAATGTAAATACCAGACCCAAATAGAACCTGTTTCAGGGGTAGTTCCGAAATATAATCAGGGACTCGCAGTGATAACATTTGACCTTTTATGGGGTACACTGGAATAGGTAGGATTTGACCTGACCAAGATCCGGCCGCGAGAATGTAGTGAGAACCTACGATCGCCCCTTGGTTGGTGTTGATTTGCTTAACTTTATTAGTGGTGGTGGCGATTTCTTGGACTTCTACACCATCCCTAATTTGTATGCCTAATTGTTGGCTGGCATGAATTAGCGATCGCATTAATAGGCGGCGGTTGTCAACTTGGCCATCTTGTGGAAACCACCATCCCCCAACCACTTCTGAACTTAAACCGGGTTGCTGAGTGATCAGCTGATCTGCTTCTAGCCAGATAGCCGGACTCTCAGGAGTTTGGGGTAGTTGTGTTTGTTGGGGATATTCATAAACCGGGGCGAGAATACCACAAGGCCAATAGCCGGTATCTAAGCCAGTGAGGTGTTGAATTTTGCTAGTCCACGGTTGATAAAGCGATCGACTACGGAGGGCTAAATCAAGCAGAGGACTTGGGGGAATTCTTTCAGCCTGGGGTGCTAACATCCCCGCCGCCACATATCCCGCCGCCTCTTGAGTATTGCGGCTACAGACAGTGACAGTTGCGCCTCGCCATTGGAGAGCGATCGCCACAGATAACCCAATAATACCACCACCTATAACAATTATATCACTTTTTTGATAACTTGAGGTACTCATTGTTAGTCACAAATTCTGAATTATCAATTAATTTAGATCTGACCTCTGACGCGGTAAATCAATGTAGTCTCAGTTTTTTTTCTTGTCGTTGGGGGTATCGGTTGGAGGAGGGGAGTGGCTGTCAGAAGACTTTAGGGCTTCATCTAAAACCATTCTAGCAGCTTCAGCATGGCTGCGCGCTTCCCGGTAGCGGAGGTTAGCGACCGCAAAATTTTTCAAAGCCTTAAACCCTTCTTTGAGGTCAGTAATTTCTTCCATGGTGGTAGTTTGGTCACTAAAGAGGATATCAATTTGGTCACGGGCTTTTAGGGCTTCTTCGCGAGACTCCATCATTTTCAACTTGAGTGAAGCGAGGTTGCTAAGGGTCTGGACAGCTTCCGTGACAGCATCTTCTTCTCCAATAGTTGCCATAGAGGTTTCCTTAACCTCCACAAACTGCTCTGGACTAAAGCCATCTTCCAACTCAGTGGGTAATTTTCCATTATCCATAAGTTCCATAAGTTTATCCATAGCCTGTTCACGGGCTTTAGGGGAGTCTTTACCCCGGACAGACAGGAGAATTTCTGGACTTTGGGGGAGGGTGTAGCGAACCATATTGACACAGATTGCCTAGAATGACTATTGAGATAAATATTTTAGCAGAATCCGAACATGAAAGAGCAAGTTATTCTCTGGTTGAACCGCCTTTTGGTAGCGGATGTGTTTCTGGTGTTATTGAGTTTCCTGTGGTTGGCGATCGCTGTTTTGGGTAAATCTATGGGGGTTAACCTGGGATTAGAACTGTGGTATCAACTCTGGGAACCTGTTTTCACTCCGGCGATCGGTCTATTAATGGCTGGTGCGTTACTAATCGGGGCTATGAATCAAATCTCTAAATGGTTAGTACGTCCTAATTCCCAATCGTAATCTATAATCCCCCAAACACTTAATGATTAATAGTCGATAGTTGACTCTCTCAATTATCGACTTTCCCTTTTCGGGAGACTCTCCCAACTTCCGACTTCTGAAAACCGCCACATTTCCAACTCAACCCGGAAACTGTTATGTGGGTAGGTKATATGAGAGTAACTCTCCCAACTGGTGACTTTCCCTTTTCGGGAAACTCTCCCAACTTCCGACTTCTGAAAACCGCCACATTTTTAAGTCAACCGGAAAACTGTTATGTGGGTAGGTTATATGAGAGTAACTCTCSCAACTCGTGACTTTCCGTTTTCGGGAGACTCTCCCAACTTCTGACTCCTGAAAACCKCCACATTTTCAACTCAACCCGGAAACTGTTATGTGGGTAGGTGATATKTGAGTAACTCTCCCAACTGGTGACTTTCCSTTTTCGGAAAACTCTCGCAACTCGTGACTTTCCCTTTTCGGGAGACTCTCCCAACTTCCGACTTCTGAAAACCGCCRCATTTCCAACTCAACCMGGAAACTGTTATGTGGGTAGGTGATATGAGAGTAACTCTCCCAACTGGTGACTTTCCCTTTTCGGGAAACTCTCCCAACTSGTGACTTTCCCTTTTCGGGARACTCTCCCAACTTCCGACTYCTGAAAACCGCCACATTTYCAACTCAACCCGGAAAACTGTTATGTGGGTAGGTGATATGAGAGTAACTCTCCCAACTSGTGACTTTCCGTTTTCGGGAAACTCTCCCAATTTCCGACTTCTGAAAACCGCCACATTTTTAAGTCAACCGGAAAACTGTTATGTGGGTAGGTTATATGAGAGTAACTCTCCCAACTGGTGACTTTCCCTTTTCGGAAAACTCTCGCAACTCGTGACTTTCCCTTTTCGGGAAACTCTCCCAACTTCCGACTTCTGAAAACCGCCGCATTTCCAACTTAACCAGGAAACTGTTATGTGGGTAGGTTATATGAGAGTAACTCTCCCAACTGGTGACTTTCCGTTTTCGGGAAACTCTCCCAACTTCYGACTTCTGAAAACCGCCACATTTCCAACTCAACCCGGAAACTGTTATGTGGGTAGGTGATATGAGAATAACYCTCCCAACTCGTGACTTTCCCTTTTCGGGAGACTCTCCCAATTTCCGACTTCTGAAAACCTCCACATTTCCAACTCAACCCGGAAACTGTTATGTGGGTAGGCGATATGAGAGTAACTCTCCCAATTTCGGACTTCTGAAAACCGCCACATTTTTAAGTCAACCGGAAAACTGTTATGTGGGTAGGTTATATGAGAGTAACTCTCGCAACTCGTGACTTTCCGTTTTCGGGAGACTCTCCCAACTTCTGACTCCTGAAAACCGCCACATTTCCAACTCAACCCGGAAACTGTTATGTGGGTAGGTGATATGAGAGTAACTCTCCCAACTGGTGACTTTCCGTTTTCGGGAAACTCTCCCAACTTCCGACTTCTGAAAACCKCCACATTTCCAACTCAACCCGGAAACTGTTATGTGGGTAGGCGATATTTGAGTAACTCTCCCAATTTCGGACTTCTGAAAACCGCCACATTTTTAAGTCAACCGGAAAACTGTTATGTGGGTAGGTGATATGAGAATAACTCTCCCAACTCGTGACTTTCCGTTTGAGGGAGAGTCTCCGAGTTGTGACAGTTGAAAAGATGAAGTGATAGAGGTTTAGGGTGATGCTTTAAGCTGGACAAAAATAGTTTTAGCTGTTTCGGTGTCTAAAGCGACCCGTGAACGTCCTATTTTGATAACATAGGAGGGAAAACGTTGCTCTAATAATAGAGGAACTCCCGGCATAACTCCCATAGCAAAGAGTTTATGTAGGATAGTGTCCTTTTGGGTTTTAATATCCACAACGATCGCATCTACCCTCAGATCCAAACTCACGAGAGAAATCATTAAAAATTTACCCCAACCAGGTCAAGTAAAAAATTCGCCCCGTATCCCATTGTAAAAGCAAAAGGGATAATCAATGCTACCATAATCAAAGTAATTTTCAAACCTTGCTCTTTAACCATTACCTGAAACTGGGCTACACAGGGAAGAAATAGAGTCAAAACTATGGCTGTAACGACTAATTGATTACCTGTTAATATACCGGTTTGAGTTAAATCAAAAAGTCCCGCCGCGCCATAATCACGACGAAAGAAACCATAGAGGAAAATAGGTGCGACTTCTCTAGGGAGTCCCAAGGCTAAAGTGATGGGCTCTAATAACCCAACCAACCAGCTAAAGACTCCGGTTAAATGACCAATCCAAATAAACACGGAAACCCAAATAAATAGGGGTACTATTTCCCCAAAATATCCCTTCATACGCAGATAGGTTTTGATGAGAATATTCTGTAACTTGGGTATTCTCAAAGGGGGAACTTCCATATAAAATTCGGATCTATTTCCGGGAATAATCCGAGAAGTAAATGCGCCGACTATTAGAAAAACGGAGAGGATAAATCCTCCCCAAATTAATAGGGCTGTTGGTTTCATAGAAAGTAGCCCTAAAATCACGCCCCACTGGGCGGCACAGGGAACGGCTAGGGCGAGGAGAAAGATGGTAATCATCCTTTCCCGACGAGTTTCTAGGGTGCGAGTGACCACAGTTGCCATAGTATCACATCCTAAGCCTAATACCATGGGAATTACCGCCCTTCCTGATAAGCCGATAATCTTAAATAACTGATCCAGCATTAGGGATAGACGGGGTAAATATCCACTATCTTCTAATAGGGAAAACATGAGAAAATAAGTCCCGACTACGGGTAATACAATAGCGATCGCATAACGAACTCCCAGGGTAATAATACCATAGTCATTAGCCAATAAATCCTGGAATATCTCTAGGGGAATGACGGCGGCTACAAAAGCATCTACTTTGGGATTAATATAGGTTTCAAAACCGCCCTCAATTAGGTCTACGAGAATACCAGCGCCAAATTCCCCGACAAATTTATAAACCCCGAAATATAGGATGATTAAAAGTAGGGGAAACCCGGTAATCGGATTAACTGTAATCTGGTGCAATTTTTCGGCTAGGTCTGAGGTTTCGGAGGCTGATTCGGTTAAGACTTCTTTCTCAATATTCCCGGCTTTTTCTTGTCTGGTAATGGCGATCGCACGACTAATAGGAACATCAAGACTGACCTGGGCTGACCTAATAGCGAGATCATATTCTTCCCGATAGGGGCTGGTTTTTATGGTCTCCCAAACTTGAGGATCTCTCTGCAAAATTAGCAGGGCTAAACTTCTATGGGAGAGGGTATATGAGGGGAAACTATTATCTTTCAATAACAGAGATTGGATCTGGGCGATCGCTATTTCTATCGGTTGATAATAAACTACTGGACTCAACATAATCTACTACCTTGGTTTTTAATTCTTGAACTCCAATATTATGCGCCGCCGCCATTAATACTACGGGAATACCTAGCCTTTCCTGTAAGTCTTTGGCATTGATTTTAATACCAAGATGGTCGGCTTCGTCAATGAGATTAACTGCTAATAAAACTGGTAATCCTGCTTCTAGTAATTGTAGGGTTAAGTTTAGCATTCTCCCTAAATGTTGGGCATTTACTACATGAATGACTAAATCTATCCCCCTAGTCATTAATAGGTCTCGCCCGACTTTTTCTTCTTCGGTAATCGGTAAGAGAGAATACATCCCTGGTGTGTCTATAATGGCGATCGCTTTGTCTCCAATTATCATGTCTCCTGTGGTAATATCTACGGTGGTTCCCGGATAGTTGGAAACTGTGACATAATGGCTGGTTAGGGCATTAAATAATACGCTTTTTCCGACATTGGGAGAACCTACTAGGGCGACTGTAGGCTTATTGAACAACGCCGGGGTATGGCGATCGCTTTTCGGCTTAAACCACTTCCACCACGGTCTCGGTGAGCTAGAAGTTTTACTTGAACAGTTTTTAGAGCAGTAATTACAACTCATGTAGATTATTAGTAATAATTCACTTTTATTTAATCCCTAAATTATAGAATATCACTACAATATCGTCAATAACAACAATTCCCTGTTTAGGGCCCCAAAAGATAATTCATGGTTATCTAAATCTTGGTTTTTGATACAAACATTAAATAAATCGGAAAATTTTTGTCTGATAATGGTTCTCATTCTCGCAAAAAATCACACGAGAGAATCAGTGCTTGACAGGGATAGATGTTAATGATAGAGTGGAATCTATAGGTTATGCTCCTATTGGTGTGGGTTATATCAGCTACGAGAGAGATTATAAGAACCCAAAGCCAGTAAAGCCGTACTGACACTGACCAATTTCGGGCATAGAGACTCTGGAAGATTTCGCCGCGATGCACGAGTATTTTTTGGGCCAAAATTAGGGGGGTTGACAAAATTCCACATTTATGCTACTCCCCGTCAGGATTGAAGTTGTTAGTAAGTAGATGTTTTGTAATTAATTCCGCCGCCAATGCGTTTCCAGCGATATTCCAATGGCTGTCATTAGGTCGGTAGAGTCGGGTGGTTTGGGAAACCTGCCTAAAATCATCTAATAAGTCGATATATTGGATATTGTATTGAGAAAGGCGATCGCGTAGGAGGCGATTAGGGTAATCAAAATCCAAGCCTTGGGGGTCATCAGGCTTGAGGATATCAATAACTTGGGATTGTAATTGTTGATTGACTTGTACCTCGGTAGGAATAATCACAATGGTTAGGTCAATATTTCGAGAATCACAAATCTCCTTAATGCGGCGAATATCAGCCATAGCGTCTTCAAAAAACCCTAAAAAAATGCCATCGTTTGTCCTGATATTAAACATACGACTTAGGTTAGAAACATGGTCAAGATAGGACTCATCAGTTAAGGTAGGGTGATCGTCTTGATATTCGAGGTTATTGGGGTTATAGACAGTCCCTTCAAACTGGGTCTGGAGTTTAATCAAAGATTGTAAAAAGGCGACGGTATAGAAGGTTTGCTTTTTTCTGTCTAGGGAAGTTAGGTAATTATCGATAAAATCATTCCCAATATAAAAGGATAGGAGGACTTTATCAGGATTAAGGACTAAACCTTCATTAATCAATAAGGCTAAATAGGCGGCTGGTCCTAAGCCAGGAATTCCCATATTGATCACTTCGATATTTTGACCTTGGCTGTTTAGCTGTTTCTCAATCAAGGTTAAATAATTATAGTGATAGGGAACTATTCCAAAGGCGAAGGAATCACCAATTCCCAACATTCGATAAATCCCTTCTGGTTTGGCTTGGGTAAATTCCACATCTTTAAAGCCATGGGAGTTGAGTTGAAAGTCAAAATCTTGGGCGTGGGGTCTTCCTCGCCAACGATTATATGAACGGTTATAAAAAACAAATGTTGGATTGATTCTGTGGTAAATTCTGAAGGTAGCCTCGGTTAACAAAAAGGTAATTACGGCGATGATTAAGGCTTGGCTAAAACATTTAAAAGCTGGGTTATTAACAATGGCTTTTATGGGTAATTTCCGGGAATTTTTTAACTTGTCTTGGTTCATTGATCCGGGGTGGTGAATACGGAGTCGGTAATTTTAACTAAATGTTCAAACAAGATATCTTTAGCTAGTTGGTTTCCGTGGGAGTTCCAATGGGGTTCTTGGAAGAGATAGAGATGGCGGTTTTGTTGTTCTACTCTAAATCTAGGAGTGAGGTCAATATAGGGAATGTTGTTTGACTCCAAATATTCGATGAGGATATTTTGCTGACAGGTAATGTCATAATCATCTAAATTTAGGTAAAAGGTGGACTGGAGTTGATGTAACAAGTCATCGTTAACCTGGTACTCATCGGGGTAGATAGCCACGATAAACTTAATGTTCCGGGCTTTTAAAATGGCATTCATTTCTGAGATGCTATCCAAGATATAGTTAATGTTAGCATCACGATCGCCATTTTGTAGCTTCTCGATATTGCAGAAACTCATCCGACCACGTTCTACATCCAGAAATTTCTCAAGGGACAGAATACCTGGGGATTTTTCGGGTTCATCTAATGCGATCGCCTCAGTAGTCGCGACTAACTGATTCTGGGGGAGTTGATAGGACTGTTGAAACTTCCTGGCTTCTCGAAAGATTTTATATTTTTGTTGAATAAACAGTAAAAGTCGTGATTTGGGAATAATCGGATAACCAAATATGATTAGCTCTTGACGGGGGTCAATATCAATGTAAAGGTCATTGACAATAATTCGTTTTCGATAGGGGTCAGCATCAACAAAATCATTCCCGACAAAAAAACCTAAGACGACTAAATGGGGATTATACTGCAATCCATATTTTTTCAATAATGCTAGTTGTTCGGCGGTATGGGTTCCTGGATATCCTGCATTAATGACATCGACTTGATGCTGTCCGTAATGTTCCCGAAATTGGTTTTCTAATAAGGCGGTATAGTTGCCTTGTTGACCGCCAGCCCAATTAAAAGAGTCGCTGATAATGAGCATCCTAAAAATATCGGGATCTGGTTGGAGGGGATAATCTCGGTCATTGAAGCCAAATTGATTATTACCATTAGCATGACCTCGAATTTTAAACCCCATATCAGGATCGTATTGATAGAGTCCGCGAAATAAGTAGGGTTCCCAGACAATCATGATTACTTCTACTAAGAAGAAGGGTAGAATTGTCCAGCAACAGAGTAGGAGTAAAATTTGCCGCCAGGGGGGTAATTTTACAGATGGTAATAATTTTTTCATGAAGTATTATCGATTTACTTCCTCGGATGATTGATTAGGATAGCAGTCCCCAGAGATATTGTCCATACCTGGAGAGTTGCTGAAACGGTGATCAGGGTAAGCTAGGGGAAATCAGAGAAGTTGCCGTCAAAATAGCCCAAAGGTTATAGAATATAAAAATATTTCGTTGTCAGCCGACTAATTATGACCTTTTCTGCTGTAGTTCGGGCCTTGGGGCGATCGCCTCTAATGGCTGAACTGATCACCAAACTGAACCAACAGCAAGCCCTTCACCTTAACGGTCTTCCCCGTGTCCCCAAGGGACTGGTGGCTTCAGCTTTAGCCCAGGAAGCGGGGTTAAATCTATTGGTGGTGACAGCTACCTTGGAAGAGGCTGGTAGGTGGTCAGCCCAGCTAGAAGTGATGGGGTGGCAGACAGTACACTTTTACCCCACCTCGGAAGCATCCCCCTATGAACCCAGCTATAGCGAAGAGATGGTCTGGGGACAGATGCAGGTATTAGCGGACTTAGTGACAAGAAACGGAGGGAAAGCCGACCGGGTGGCGGTGGTAGCCACAGAGAGGTCTTTACAACCCCATCTACCCCCGGTGAGTGACTTCCAGAGTTATTGTCTCCCCCTGAAGTTGGGGATGACCTGCGCCGGAAAAACTATAGACCAAAAACTAGCCCAGTTGGGATATCAACGGGTGACAGTGGTGGAAACAGAGGGGCAGTGGAGTCGCCGGGGGGATATTGTAGATGTGTTTCCGGTGGCTTCAGAACTTCCGGTGCGTCTGGAATGGTTTGGGGATGAATTAGAAAGGATGCGGGAACTTGACCCGGTGACACAGCGATCGCTTGATCGGGTTGATCAGCTAATTCTCACGCCGACCCATTTTAGTCCGATTATCGAAGGGAATTTGTCCCTATCTACGGAGACCCTGGAAACTCTCAAATCTGAGGATATATCCGACAGCAAAACCGGACTATCTCACCTATTAGGATTAGCCTATCAAAAACCGGCTTCTTTAATTGATTACCTACCGGAATTAACTTTAGCGGTAATTGATGAACCTGACCAATGTGCAGGTCATGGCGATCGCTGGTTTGAACATATTGATGAACAGTGGCAAAATGAACAAGGTAAGCTAGTAACAGCAGAAGGGATATCCCTAGAAATTCCGGCAATTCATCAATGCTTCCAGGAGTCCCTAGCGGCGGTTGAACATCGTTTTGATAGGCTGTATCTGAGTGAACTGAGTGATTATAAATCGTCTCTGATTTCCCCTTCCACAGCATCGATAAACTTAGCGAGTCGTCCCGTCCCAGTGACTCCCCACCAATTCGGAAAAATTGCCGAGGTGATTCGCGAACAACGCGATCGCCAATTTAACGTATTTCTAATTTCCGCCCAACCTAGCCGGTCAGTGGCTTTGTTATCGGAACATGATTGCCCATCTAAATTTATACCCAACCCCCGCGACTATCCAGCCATAGACTCATTAATCCGTAATACCCCCATTGCTTTAAAATATACCGGACTAGCCGAATTAGAAGGGTTTATTCTCCCCACCTTCCGTTTAGTAATTGTCACCGACCGAGAATTTTATGGTCAACACGCTTTAGCGACTTCTGGTTATATCCGCAAACGCCGCCGCGCCGCCTCGAAACAGGTAGACCCGAATCGACTGCAACCAGGAGATTATGTGGTTCACCGCCAACATGGAATCGGTAAATTTGTGAAGTTGGAAAGCCTGACCATTAGTCAAGAAATCCGGGATTATTTAGTGTTACAATATGCGGATGGAACCCTAAGAGTGGCGGCGGATCAGGTGGGGACTTTATCCCGTCTAAGGCGGTCAGAGTCGAAGGTTCCCCAACTCAATAAGTTGACGGGTAAAACCTGGGAAAAAAATCGGGAAAAAGTCCGTAAGTCTGTTAAAAAATTGGCGGTTGATTTGCTGAAACTTTACGCCGAACGTTCCCAAAAAACGGGGTTTAGCTATCCCCATGATACACCTTGGCAGCAGGAAATGGAAGATTCTTTCCCCTATAAACCGACTCCCGACCAACTGAAATGTAGCCAAGATGTGAAACGGGATATGGAAAGCGATCGCCCTATGGATCGCCTGGTTTGTGGAGATGTCGGTTTTGGTAAAACGGAAGTGGCAATTAGGGCGATTTTTAAAGCAGTGACGGGGGGTAAACAGGTGGCATTTCTCGCACCGACAACGATTCTCACCCAACAACATTATCATACCCTAAAGGAACGTTTTGCGCCTTATCCTATTGAAATTGGATTACTTAATCGCTTCCGTAGCGCTAGTGAAAAAAAGTTAATTCAACAGAAGTTGATAACCGGAGAAATTGATATTATTGTGGGTACGCATTCGGTGTTATCGAAACATATTAAATTTCGGGATTTTGGTCTGTTGGTAGTGGATGAAGAACAGCGTTTTGGGGTGAATCAAAAGGAGAAAATTAAAGCCCTAAAAACTCATGTGGATGTTTTGACTCTGACGGCTACTCCGATTCCGAGGACGCTGTATATGGCGTTGTCAGGTATTCGAGAAATGAGTTTAATTACGACTCCACCTCCCTCTCGTCGCCCAATTAAAACCCATTTAGGACCCTTAAACCAGGAAACTATTAGGGCGGCGATTTGTCAGGAATTAGACCGGGGAGGACAGGTGTTTTATGTGGTTCCCCGCATTGAGGGTATTGAGGAGAAGTCGGCGGCGATTCGAGAAATGGTCCCCAGTGCTAGATTGGCGATCGCTCATGGTCAAATGGAAGCTGGGGAGTTGGAGTCGATCATGCTCACTTTTAGCGCCGGAGAGGCTGATATTCTCGTCTGTACGACGATTATTGAGTCGGGCTTAGATATCCCCCGTGTTAATACTATTCTGGTCGAGGATGCCCATAAATTCGGGCTAGGACAATTGTATCAGTTGCGCGGTCGTGTGGGGAGGGCGGGAGTTCAAGCCCACGCTTGGCTATTTTATCCGATTAAAGGTGACGGACAGGCGGCTTTAACAGAAGATGCGGTTAAGCGACTGAGGGCGATTAAGGAGTTCACCCAGTTGGGGTCTGGCTATCAATTGGCGATGCGAGATTTGGAAATTCGCGGCGCTGGGGATATTTTGGGGGCGCAACAGTCGGGTCAAATGAATGCGATCGGTTTTGATTTATATACCGAAATGCTACAGGAAGCTATCCAAGAGGTGCGCGGACAGGAAATTCCCCAGGTTGATGATACTCAGGTGGATCTGATTTTGACGGCATTCATCCCGTCGGATTATATCACAGATTTAGACCAGAAAATGAGTGCTTATCGGGCGGTGGCATCTTGTCACGATTCGGAAGAATTAAGTAGAATTGAGGAAGATTGGAGCGATCGCTATGGTACAATTCCCGCACCAGCCCAACAGTTACTCCGGGTAATGGAGTTAAAACAAATTGCTAAAAAGTTGGGTTTTGCTCGCATTAAACCCGATAATTCTAAGCAGAATATTATTTTAGAAACACCGATGGAAGAACCCGCATGGAATTTATTAAAGCAGAATTTACCTGAACATTTACAACCTCGCTTTATCTACGGTCGCAAACAGGTAAAAATTCGTGGTTTGGGGGCCTTACATCCTAGTAAGCAGCTTGATTGTCTGATTCAATGGTTGCAAATTATGCAGGAGGGGCTTCAATCATAATTAATAATTAGGTAGGGGCGGGTTCGGCTGTGAATTATGAATGTCTGACGACCATCTTAATAAACCCGCCCCACCGACTATAATTGATAACCGACTATAATTGATAACCGACTATAATTAATAATTAGGTAGGGGCGGGTTCGGCTGTGAATTATGAATGTCTGACGACCATCTTAATAAACCCGCCCCACCGACTATAATTGATAACCGACTATAATTGATAACCGACTATAATTGATAACCGACTATAATTGATAACCGACTATAATTGATAACCGACTTATAATTAATAATTAGGTAGGGGCGGGTTCGGCTGTGAATTATGAATTTCTGACGACCATCTTAATAAACCCGCCCCACCGACTATAATTGATAACCGACTATAATTGATAACCGACTATAATTGATAACCGACTATAATTAATAATTAGGTAGGGGCGGGTTCGGCTGTGAATTATGAATGTCTGACGACCATCTTAATAAACCCGCCCCACCGAMTATAATTGATAACCGACTATAATTGATAACCGACTATAATTGATAACCGACTATAATTGATAACCGACTATAATTGATAACCGACTATAATTGATAGTTGATAATTGATAATTGATAATTGATAATTGATGACTATTGACCAATTGGAAGATAGACGGCGTTTTGATGAAGCGATCGCATGAGTGAATCTAATTGCAGTATAAGAGTTGAGAACCTGACGTTTAGTTATTCTGGGGAAAAACCAATTTGGCGAGAAATTTCCTTTAGTGTGAACCCAGGAGAACGTCTAGGGCTTTTGGGACCAACGGGGACGGGTAAAAGTACACTCATGGAAACCCTAATTGGCTTAAAAACCCCCGACAGTGGCAAGATTTGGATTCAGGGAACCCTGGTAGAACCGTCAACCCTGCGACAGATACGCCGCCAGATAGGTTTTGGTTTCCAAGACCCTAACGACCAGCTATTTATGCCGACCATTTTTGAGGATGTCATCTTCGGCCCGTGTAATTATGGGGTTAGTAATGACCAAGCCTCAGAAATCGCCCATCAATTACTAGCCCAATTTGGTTTAGCTAAATTGGCTCATCGGTCTGTCCATGAACTATCAGGGGGTCAGAAACGTTTAGCCACCTTAGCGGCCATTCTAGCCCTAAATCCTAGCATTTTGATTTTAGATGAGCCGACCAATGGACTGGACCCTTGGTGGCGGCGTAATTTAGCGGAAATTTTAGTTAATTTACCTATCGAAGTCCTATTGATTGCTTCCCACGATCTACAATGGGTAAGCCGAGTAACAGAGCGATCGCTAATTTTGGGATTGGGCAAAATTAAAGTAGATCGACCCACTCAAGAACTATTACAGGATAGAGACACCCTGGAAAAATGCGGTTTACCGGATAATTGGGCTTAATGCCTAGCCCGGCGCAAAGCTGATCTAAAAGTGATTCAATTGTAGGAATACATCCGCAATACCAGGCGGAATTTCTTCTGGAAACTAGCTGACCGTCTCTGTGATAGGGTAGGGGTGATATTCGTGCCAAAACTCAACTTCAAGGCGTGGACTTGCAGCCGTGGGGCACACGGTGAAGATGCTTGGCGAGGGGTTAAGTGCCGACTCCCCGATGACCCAAGAATCCCCGTCCTTTTAGGGCTGGGAGTGTCAATAGCGATAATTGTGTATTAAGTCGAAGGAGATTTAACATGGTAGAACCTACCAAAAGTGCCAACCCTACCACCACTTCCCTACCAGGAGGAAGTATGACACCCACCACAGACGAGGGACCCAGTAAAGAACAATTTGAAGAAATCAAAGAGAAAGTCGTTGTCTTTTTGTCGGAATTACCGGGTTATGTTTCCAAGTTTTTCGGGGAGTATCAAAAACCTATTGTTACTATCCTGTTAATTGTGGTGGCATTGGTGACAATTAAGGTGTTATTTGCGGTAGTTGATGCCCTCAATGATATTCCCTTTGTGGCTCCCACTTTTGAGTTAATTGGCATGGGATATGCGGCTTGGTTTGTTTACCGTTACCTGCTGAAAGCATCCACCCGCCAGGAATTAGTACAGGAAGTTAACTCCTTCCGCCAACAGATTTTTGGCAATAAATCCTAACTAGAAAACCGCAGATTTGCATTGGGCGCAATAGCGCCCTATTTTTTAACTCAAGGTTTGATGGCAATAATAGTTCGATGACGGGGGTCAGTTTCCACAGTGGTTTGATAGTCAAAGCCGGATTCTGATAAGGTGGTTTCTACGTCAAAGGTATAGTAATCATCCGTCCAGGGTTCTGTACTTTTCATTAAAGTAAATAGCACCGGCGGCAGATTTTGAATGACGGCAGATTTGGGGTTATTATCAACTATGGCTAAAACACCATGCGATCGCAAAATTCGTAAGGCTTCTTTAAATATGTTCCGCGTCGCTGTTCGTGGTAATTCATGAATCAAAAATTGTAAAGTTACCACATCAAAAGAATCATCAGCAAAACCCGTATTCTCAGCGTTAGCGTGTTTCCACTCACTAATTTTTCCTTCAGTATCCCGCATTTTCGCCACCGATAACATATAGGGAGATAAATCTAAGCCTACTGTTCGGATTGAGGTTTCTTGTCTGTGTTGATAATAGTTATGTAAGGCTTGGGTAGAGATTCCCACCGAACAACCTATATCTAAAATATCACGAACTGGGTTAGGGCTATAATTTTCTAAAACCTGATGAAAACTGTGGCGCAACCTTTCCTGGGCTGTTAGCCATGATAAATCCTCTTTTGGCCATACTCGCAAAGCCATGGAATAGGTAGCAGACTCCGCCTCAAAAGCAGCTTTCCAGCAAAGATTTCCGTCATCATAAGCATGAAAGGGAACTTGATAATAGTCGGGGTAAACTACTGTGGTATCAGTGATTTCTGGGAGTAAGGCTTTCACGTCAGACCCTTCGAGTTGCTGATAAGTTTCTCGCCAGGGAATACCTTTCTTTTCGGCGGTTTTAATTAACACCCGTCTAGCCTGATATTTCATGACGCTGAAAATCGGCTTAGTTTGGATAAGAAGATTGACAAATTGGGAGAGGAAATCACCACCAGCCCAGTCGGGTTTGATTTTATCACTTGTATTCATCAGACGGACATTATAATCATCAACAGTTGATTATCTCATAGTCTCAGCCTCTGTGTTACAGTTAAGCCATAAGTATATCCCAGGGGAAAAAATCATGAGTCTTTGTTTTAATCCCGTCTGTCGCCACGAAAACCCCAAGGATATTGTATCCTGTGAACGCTGCGGTCAGTCATTAAAGTTAGGCGATCGCTATCGAGCATTGAGAGAAATTGGGTCTGGGGGGTTTGGAAGAACCTATTTAGGGATAATAGATGAAAGCGAAACTAATCACCCCCCCTGTGCGATTAAACAATTTTCCCCCCTTCTGACTAATGATGCTCAGGCCTCCTCTCGCCTCTTCCGTCGAGAAGCTCAAAGTTTGCAGGTAGTTAATCATCCCCAAATCCCCAAATTTTTGGCATATTTTGCTATAGATGAACAACAGTATATTATCCAGGAATTTATCCCCGGAGAGACCTGAGCACAAGAACTCGCAGAAACGGGGATATTTGGGGAAAGCCAAATCCGAGATATCCTCAATCAAATTTTACCGATTTTACAATATCTACACGCCAGAAACCTAATTCATCGGGATGTTAAACCCGCTAATATTATCCGTAGACAAAGCGATAAACGTCTCTTTTTAGTAGACTTTGGGGCGAGTAAACTCCACACGGGAACTAACCTGGCTAAAACGGGAACTAGCATCGGAACTGCTGAATTTGTAGCCCCGGAACAATTGCGAGGAAAAGCCGTTTTTGCTAGTGACCTGTATAGTTTAGGTGTTACCTGTATTCATTTATTAACGAATACATCACCGTTTAATTTAGTTGATGGTGATAATAATTGGGTATGGCGATACTGGCTTGGCAAAAATCCTGTTAGTCCTCAATTAGCGGAAGTTTTATATGGTCTAATTTCGCCACGTCTAAGTAACCGTTATACATCAGCTTCAGCCGCCTTAACAGACCTAAATCAGCCCCGGAAAGCGAAAAATATATATCGCAATTATTTGTGGTTTGGGAGTGCGATCGCCGCTTCTATTGCCTTTTTCTCTGTGTTGAAAACCACCCAACAATCAGCAAAGATTGAAGAAACCCCCACCTCACGAGATGAGCCGATTATTCGCCCCAGCAATTTAGAGGTAATTAAATCCATATCTACTTATATTAATATCCAAAATAAAGCCTATTTAGATACTGGGAAATTTCGTCAACAACTATCACAATTAATTGCTCTACCCACCCATTATTTTGAGGTGCAAGTTATTAATAATCATGGAGTCCAAATAGCCGCCATTCCTCGCCAAAGTGATAGTTATGGTTATGTGGCGGTTTTATGGGGGGGTAAAATGTCAGATGCCGATACCAAACGCCAACAAAATTGGCAACCCAAAGACCCCACAGACTGGGGAACTTTTAGCCTGCCTAGTTTTCGGAAAACCCCCTCTGATTATATCACCAGAGTTAACTATTGTGAAAGCATCCAAACTACCACAGAGCCCCCATTATTATCAACGGTAGGGGAATCACTACCTCTTTCCACAGATGAATTACCCTGTCCCCCAGGTTATGCTTTTTCCCTGGGAATAATTGATGCGATGGGTCGATTATCCGCCGAAAGTTCACCAACCCATCTTCCGTAGAAATTAGCGCCAAAATTATGATCAAATCTCTTGGCGCTATAACCTGGTAAATATAGCCGTGATTTCAACTATTGACTAATCAGGTAGTAAAACAATCCGATAGCGGGCTTGATTAGCGGCTACCTTATCCATGGCTTCATTGATTTGACTTAATGGCATAGTTTCAATCATCGGTTTAATCTGATTCACCGCCGCAAACTCCAGCATTTCCGCCATAAACCGCCGACCGCCGACAACGCTACCCACCACAGCTTTTTGACCAAAAATCAAAGGAATTAGGGGTATATTTAAAGTCGAAACTGGGATACCCACAAAACACAAAACCCCGTTATTAGCTAACAAGCTAAAAGCCGCATCCCAATCAGTTTCTGAAGAGATAGTAGAAAGCACTAGATCAAAACTTCCGGCGATCGCCTTCATTTGTTCAGCCGTCCCCCATTGTTGGAAGTGATGAGCGCCAAATTCTGTAGCTTGTTCTTGTTTATTTAGGGAAGTAGAAAACGCCGTAACTTCAGCCCCCATAGCCCTAGCAAACTTAATCGCTAAGTGTCCGAGTCCGCCAATTCCCATCACCCCAACTTTCATCCCAGSAYGTTTTATATAKGTCCGCAAGGGCGTATAAACAGTAATTCCGGCACATAATAGGGGGGCGGCGCTGGCGGAGTCTAAAGCATCGGGTATTTTATAGGTAAAATCTGCGGGAACCCGTAGGCGGTCAGCAAACCCCCCATAATGACCGACAATCAGACCTGTGTAGCCCTCACGACAGATATTTTCTTCTCCTTGTAAGCAATGGTCACAAGACCTACAGGAATTTCTAATCCAGCCAACTCCTACGCGATCGCCTTTATGCAGAAAAGTCACTTTTTCCCCAACTTCCGTAACTTCTCCAACCACTTCATGACCGGGAACCAGGGGATATTGACTGACATTCCAATCATTATCTCTCATGTGAAGATCCGTATGACACAAGCCATTGTGAGTGACTCTAATTTCTACTTCATCAACCTGTAGAGGTTCTGGTTCATATTCCCAAGGTTGCAATTTTTCACCAGGATTTAAAGCCGCATAAGCCTTAACTTTAGTGGCTGTAGTCATATTAATATTTTCCTGATTATTAGCATTGCCTTGTATTGTACAATCCCCTTTAATAACCCCAGTCAAAATTAACATTTTTTTAACTTTTGGGCGGGTGGCATTTTCAGCAATAGCCAGATAGTTGGGGAGAATTTGGTCAAGTGATGATTACTCAAAACAGGTCAACCAAATGGCGATCGCTATGGCGATCGCCAAAAACCCAAAGTTAAGTAAGTTTGATGGAAATATCTGCCATTAAATCGGATTACATAACCCCAGTTTTCCACCAAGCATCATTTAACCCGATTAACGTATCCTTATCCAGGTCGCCAACAGCCATAGCCGAGTCACCACCTTGACAATACTTTTCAATCATGTTTAGATATTCTGTTTGTTGAGTTTTCCGGCTTTCTTCTGGCTGACATTCTGGGTGAATTGGTGCTTTTTTAACAGCCGGTTCATGATAAGCAGTAGCGTACAAATTCTGCAAATCACCAATTAACGGATAACGGGGGTTAGCAGCAGTACATTGGTCATCAAAAGCCTGGTTAGCCAAATTAGGTAAGTTACTCATAAATTCCTTTTCTTCGATGTCTATTGATTGTTTAATCGTCGGTGGAATCTCAATTTGTTGCTTGAGGTATTCCACAGCTTCTATCAATTTTTCTACCTTCTCATCAAGGGTATTTCCGCCTAATTTTAGGTAGTCAGATATTTCTGCATAACGCTGTTTAGCTTGGGGGTATTCATACTGCGGAAAAATCGCCTGTTTAAAAGGAGCATCCGTAGAATTATACCGAATCACATGGGAAATCATTAAAGCATTTGCCAAGCCGTGAGGTAAATGGAAAGTCGAACCTAATTTGTGTGCTAGGGAATGACAAATACCTAAAAAAGCATTCGCAAAAGCCATGCCAGCAATAGTGGCAGCATAATGCACCTGTTCACGCGCCTTCGGGTCTTTTGCGCCATTTTGATAAGCAGAAGGCAAGTATTTAAACAGTAACCCTAATGCCTCTAATGCCAGTCCATTAGTAAACTGTGACCCACAAATTGAGACATAGGCTTCTAAGGCGTGAGTCACCGCATCAATACCACCATAAGCCGTTAGTTTTTTCGGCATATTTAAGGTTAATTCCGGATCAACGATCGCCATATTTGGGGTCAGGGCATAATCAGCGAGAGGATATTTAATCCCCGTGCGATCGTCCGTAACCACAGCAAAAGGTGTCACCTCAGAACCCGTCCCAGAAGTAGTAGGAATTGCCACCATAATAGCTTTATTTCCTAGTTCTGGTAAAGCATAAACCCGCTTCCGAATATCCATAAATCGCGTCGCCAAACCGTCAAACTCAATTTCCGGATGTTCGTACATCAGCCACATAATTTTAGCCGCATCCATGGGGGAACCGCCACCAAAAGCGATGATAATATCGGGCTGATAACTATTCATAAGTTCCACCCCTTTATTAATATTAGAAAGTTTCGGGTCTGGTTCCACATCATAGAACACATAATGGGGTACTCCTATCCGGTCTAACACCTCCGTAACTTGCGTAACTAATCCCATATCAAACAGAGGTTTATCCGTCACAATAAAAGCCCGTTTTTTACCCTGTAACTCTCCCAGGGCTACTGGTAAACATCCCCCCTTAAAGTAAATTTTGGGCGGCACTCGGAACCACAACATATTTTCCCGACGTTGCGCGACATTTTTAATGTTTAATAAATGGTGAGGTTCCACATTTTCGCTAATCGAATTACCCCCCCAACTACCGCATCCTAAAGTCAGAGAAGGAGACAGTCGGAAATTGTAAACGTCGCCAATAGCCCCCTGAGAAGAAGGAGTATTAATTAAGACCCGCCCAGTTTGCAAGCGACTTTCAAAATATTTGATATGTTCGCTATTCCCAGGATGAGTATACAAAACAGATGTATGTCCTTTACCACCAAAAATAATTAACTTTTGGGCGGTCTCAACTGCTGCGGGGAAACTACTAGCCCGATACATTGCCAAAATTGGCGATAGCTTTTCATAAGATAGAGGTTCATTAACCCCAACTTTCGTCACCTCCCCTATCAGAACTTTAGTATTTTCTTGTACTTGAATACCTGCCATTTCTGCCAATTTTTGCACCGACTGACCCACAATTTCTGGATTTAATCGCCCATCTTTGAGAATCAGTTGTCGGATGGCTTCTTTTTCCTGCTGTTTCAGAAAATAACCGCCCCTAGCTATCAACTCCTGCTTAACACTGGTATACACCTCATCTTGAACAATTACTGCTTGTTCAGAAGCGCAAATCATACCATTGTCAAAAGTTTTGCTAATTAAGATAGAAGAAACAGCCATTTTTAGGTCTGCAGTTGCATCAATAATCGCCGGAGTATTCCCAGAACCTACCCCCATGCTAGGATGTCCAGATGAATAAGCAGCCTGCACCATTCCCGGTCCGCCTGTTGCTAAAATTAGGCTGATATCAGGATGCTGCATCAACTCTTGAGACCATTGGAGAGTTGGGTTATCTATCCATCCAATAATTCCCTTTGGTGCGCCAGCAGCTACCGCAGCATCTAGGATAATTTTGGCAGCTTTAATCGTGCATTCTGTGGCTCTGGGGTGAGGAGAAAAGATAATACCATTGCGGGTTTTGAGGGCTAATAAGGCTTTAAAAATAGCCGTAGATGTCGGATTAGTTGTCGGGATAATTCCCGCCACAATTCCTAGGGGTTCAGCGATTTTTTGCCAGCCATAATGGGGGTCAGATTCGATAACATCACAGGTTTTTTCGCCTTTGTATTTGTTGTAAATGTATTCAGAAGCAAAGTGATTTTTGATTACCTTGTCTTCTACTACTCCCATTCCCGTTTCTTCTACGGCCATTTGAGCCAGATTAATCCGGGATGCGTTGGCGGCTAAAGCAGCGACTTGGAAAATTTTGTCTACCTGTTTTTGGCTGTAAGTGGCGTATTGGGCTTGAGCATCTTTGACTTGTTGGATTAAATCATTTAGGTGAGTTTCTTGGCTAATTCTCATGGTTTAAACTATCCATAGTTTATACGATTTGCTAGGCTACATTTTGCCAAGAATATGCTATCAAATATGGTAATTGCCATACTCAGCCCCGACGATGATATTTAATCATTGCCAGCAATTATAGCCTATTCAGGCGATGTGAAAATAGATGCCATTTAGTTCAAAAAGGTAGGTATGGTTAGCTGTTACACATTGGTTTTAACACATACCTACATATAGACGAACTCTGATTACAAAAGGATTTCAGTATGTAATCTGGACTGATTAGTTATTGGTAGCTAACCTTTAACTCTGCCCACCTTCATTTATAACAAACTAAATTCTCTCTGTCAGCAGCAAAAAGTAGGATTGTGTATCTACTTTTTTCGGAAAATCTCGGCTTGCGGGCCGCGAAATGGTAGGCAAAAGTTTCCCAAGTCGGATAAAGTTAAATAAAGTTCGATTAAGTAGCATGGAGTAATAGCAAGTGGGATAACGTAGTTTAAAGTAGTATTCAGTTGTCAAAAGTTGTCAAAAGTTGTCAAAAGTGGTATAAAATTCTCATAGGTAAGGGACCACTACTAGACATTTTCCAAATATATAACATATATATAGGACAGCCTCAAGGATTCTATGCCGTCTGTTACCTGTCCCTGGTCTCCTCCTCAACTCAGATAGTTGTTTTCAGTCACAGGTTGGGAGTTATGAGATCACAGATATATGGGCTCTTTTTATCTGTGATGCGGTGTTATTAGTCAAGAGTCCCTTATCCCCCGATCACGGATCGCTACTGGTGAAGATGAGACAATTTGAATAAGTAATAACACTTATTAGTATTATGGAAGTTCAACAAATTATCGAATGGGCTGACGGTCTAGTGTTGATCCAAACTGGAAAACACCTAGATGACCTGGAAGCGGCTATTTTGCTGGGGACTTACCAAAATCAAAAATACTCGGAAATTGCTGCTGGCTACAACTGTAGCGAACCCCATGTCAAAAAGGTGGCTTATCTGCTATGGAAAACCCTTTCCCAAGCGTCGGGAGAGGACATCAATAAATCTAATCTGCGATCGACTTGTCAGAGGCTACAACTTCCGACTTTGTCCAATAGTGAGGAATTTGTGGCCATTGATGCTGTCACTCAAACCAATTCCCCACCTCCCCAGGGTGACACTACCCCCAAACTATATAGCACTGAGTCTTTCAGGCGCATCGATCGCACTGATATACCTGATGGGGATTATTTTTGCGATCGCCAAGAAGAAGTGGCTACTCTCAAAAATTGGATACTAGAAGATCGCAGTAATTTAGTCTCAATTTTGGGCATTAGTGGTATAGGTAAAACCGCACTCGCCCTGCGTCTTTTGCCAGAAATTCAAGATAATTTTGATTGTGTGATTTGGCGGAGTTTACGCACCCTACCTTCCCTATCTTCAATCCTAACTTATTTAACCCAATTTTTGCCTCCCCCAAACCCAGATATCCGACCCCTTACCATCACTTACTATTCCACAGTTGCAGAAGCTCAAAACCCATCCCACCAATTAGCAGAACAATTATCATTAGTCATGGAATGTTTCCGACAACATCGCTGCTTGCTAATATTAGACGATGTGCAGGCGATTTTAAATCCTCATAACCTAGTGGGAGGCTATAAACCCGGTTACGAAAGTTATCGATTACTCTTTAAAACAATTGGCGAACTATCCCATAATAGTTGTTTGATTATGAATAGTTCAATTATGCCTCAAGAATTAATCGAATTAACTAATAATAATCATCGGGTTAAATGCTTAACATTACCTGGTTTGATTTCTGAATCCGCCCAGGATATTTTGAGTTCTGCGAGTTTATTAGACGCTGATAATTGGCAAGAATTGATGGAAATATATGGTGGTAATCCGGGATTTTTAAAAATTGTATCCCGGACAATAAAGGATTTTTTTGGTGGTAGCGTCCAGCAATATTTAGCCAATAAATCAATCTTGGTATTGCCAGAAATTAAGCATATATTAGATAATTTTTGGCAGCAATTATCGGATTTAGAAAAACAGGTAATGGGTCGGTTGTCGGAATCAGAATCTGGTTTGTCTATGACGGATTTGCTAGAGAATATAAACCATAACAGTTCGGAGTTATTGTTAGCGGTTCAATGCTTACAAAAGCGGTTTTTAGTGGATAATATCCAACAGGAACAGCAAACATTATTTACCCTGATTCCGGTAATTAGAGAGTATACCAGACAATGTAGATGATTGGTAAACCCGTGCTGATAGACAGTTGCAGCTAGTCAATAATATTGGATATTCTCGCCTATATAATAAGGTTTAATCTCCCCTAATTCCTGTTAAGAATTAAGGAAGATTTAGGGATTATCAAGATGCAAGTTTATCGTTGGGGGAATAGTTGATAATGACTAACTATCACTAATCAATAATGAATCATCAATTAGTCCCCCCGTCACCATTCCCCTAGAGGAGTAGCGATTAGTTACCAATCCCAAATACACGGATATAGAATTGAAACTCATCTTCTAAGGCTTTCTGAATATTCTCAGCTTTACGGAAGCCATGTTGTTCATCAGCAAAGGTGACATATTCGACGGTTAAGCCTTTAGCTTGGAGGACTTGCACCATTTTCTCAGCTTGGTTAGGGGGAACGACTTTATCCTCAAGTCCTTGGAAAAAGATGATTGGACAGTTGAGGCGATCGCTATGATGAATGGGCGACCTGGCTATATACAAATCGCGACCTTCTGGGTAAGGTGCAATCAAGCCATCAAGATAGCGAGACTCAAATTTATGGGTATCGGTAGCTAAAGCCTCCAAATCACTAACGCCATAGTAACTAGCGCCAGCTTTAAACACATCATGAAAAGTCAAGGCGCACAGAGTAGTATAACCCCCAGCACTACCGCCCGCGATCGCCATGCGATCGCCATCAACCAACCCTTGGGCGGCGAGAAACTTAGCACCATTAACACAGTCAGCCACATCAACAATTCCCCAGTTACCCTGAAGACGTTGGCGATAGTCTCGACCATAGCCAGTGCTACCACCATAGTTAACATCCAATACGGCAAAACCGCGACTGGTCCAATACTGAATTTTCAAATTGAGACTGCTAGAAGTGGCCGCCGTGGGTCCGCCGTGGCTTTTCACTAGCAGAGGCGGTTTTTCGGTCTCAGAAGCCACATAGTCTTTATTTTGGGGGGGATAAAAGAAGCCGTAGGCGGTTTGGTCATTTTCGGTAGGAAACTCAATAGGTTCTGGGACTGATAAATAACCAGGGTCTAGGTCGATTTCCGTCGAAGATCGCAGAACATTCATTTCCCCAGCATTAAGATCCAATTCCACCAAGGCGGTGGGTTCAGTAGCGGAAGATGCCAACATCAAAATACTATTGTTTTGAACTGTGACGGAGGAAATGTAGGTATAGGAAACATCAAAGGAACGTAATTGTTGAGTTTCTGGGTCTAAAGTGGCTAAGGACCAAATACCATTTTGAGTATAGGCACAACAAAGCCGCCGTTGGGAGATGAAACCGAATGTAGACATCCCAAAGACCCATTGAGGTAGTCCAAATTCGGCCGGGAGGGGAAATAATGGCTCAATTTTCTGATCACGAACCCGGTAGAGGTTCCACCAGTTAGCGCGATCGCTTACAAAATAAAGAGTTCCATCAGGAGACCATTGAGGCTGAAAAATTGACTCTTCGACTCCCCCCGCGACCCGTTTTTGTTGGTCTAAGGTTCCATCTTCGGTAACTTCAGCCACCCATAATTCTGTGCCATCCCAAGGCATATTGGGATGATACCAGCAAATCCAACAGAGACGGGAGCCATCTTTACTGAGGTTAGGGGAGGCGTAAAAATCGGCCCCTGTGGCTAATATTTGGATATCTTCAGGGTTGTTGAGGTTAAGGCTAATGAGGGTATTAACGGGTTCTCCTGACTGGCTGTGGTCTTCGCGCACACAAATCAAGCGTCMCCGGCGGGTATCTATGAGCAAATCAGCATAGCGGAAATTTCCTWCCGGGGTGATAGGTTCGGGTAAAATTTCGGTGGGTTGAGCAACTGAGGCGATCGCCTGACGGTAAATGCGTCCATCAGCAAAATTAGAAAAATATACCGTCCCCTCACTGACGGTATAAGCTCCCCCCCCATACTCATGTACACGGGTACGAGTATTAAAAGCGGCAGGAGTGCAATCAATGCGATCGCCTTTGGGGGTTAGGCGCACAATCACATTGCGTCCCCCTTCAGAGGGTCGTCCCTCAATCCAATATATATCATCTCCATCCCAGGCAGGACTTGCCAACCCGACTGCCCCTTTAATAATTAAGTCGGTAGTGATGGCCGATTGCCAGGAGCCATAGGGCGCAACGCTTAAACTCATAGTTTCTATCTCTATAACTCCAGTGGATTCCCGTACAGGGAGATTCTAGCTAAAATATCAATAAAATACCTCTATTATCCACTGGGATGCAATAGATAGGGCAACTCATACTCTGGTCGCCCTGAAAATTAACAACCGACTTCAATCCCTGACCAAGGTGGGAGAACATTGCATAAAAGCAGATTGAAAATCCCGATTTGCCATAATTTCCTGTTGAGTTGTCAGATTACTTAGCGCCAAGAATTTGTCATCTGGCAGTTTACTTAAACGCTCTAAGGTACAATTACAAAAGGCTTCTCCTCTTTGGGGGGAAATCTTCTCAGCCGCCATTCCGGCTCGGCATCCTTGCAGATAATTGGTCTGAAATTCCTGGCGCTGTTGTGGGGTCAACGCTTGCGCCGGAAACATGGCAGTTATGGTGCCGCTAATTAGTGGGAACACCACCAGAAATTTAGACACAGTTTTGGGGGGGGAAATTCTCATAATATTGTAACTTGCTAACCAGATGATTACTTCCCAATCATACGACTAATTCAACTGCGATCAGCAAAATTTGAGCCAAAGATGATGAGCGCCATTATACGTCAAGAGTTATCAATTATGAATTAGATGGTAATTGATTTCTCATGGTCAGGACTGGTCAGGTGGGCAATAAGTTCCACAAATTTGGATCCGGGTACTGATTGGGGTAAAATATATTGGAAGTCATTGGGCGATCCAGGTCATCTTAGAAAATTGATGTTTTAGACGAGAGGCTATTATTGTATGGCATACGATTATGATTTGTTTGTGATTGGTGCAGGTTCAGGGGGGTTGGCTTCGTCGAAACGGGCGGCTTCATTAGGGGCGAAAGTAGCGATCGCAGAAAATTCCGTGGTTGGGGGAACCTGTGTGATCAGGGGTTGTGTCCCCAAAAAACTGATGGTCTATGCTTCCCAGTTTTCCCACCTATACAAGGACGCGGTAGGCTATGGCTGGAGTGAGGTGGAGAGTAGCTTTGATTGGCAAAAACTCACCCAAGCGGTTGATACGGAAGTTAAACGGTTAAGCCAACTGCATATCAGCTTTTTGGAAAAAGCCGGAGTGGAACTTATTGATGGATACGCTAAATTTATTGATGCCCATACACTAGAAGTAGGCGATCGCAAAATTACGGCCGATAAAATTCTGGTGTCAGTGGGAGCGAAAGCGGTGCGCCCAGAGATTCCCGGCATTGAACATAGTATAGTTTCTGATGATATGTTTTTGCTGCCGGAACAGCCCAAACGGTTCGCAGTTTGGGGTGGTGGCTATATTGCGGTAGAATTCGCGGGTATCCTCAATGGTTTAGGTTCCCAAGTGACAGAAATTATCCGGCGCGACCTGATCCTGCGGGGATTTGATCAAGACCTGCGGAATCATATTCAAGAGGGTATGACTAAACATGGGGTGAATTTCCGCACTAATACCACCATTGAAAAAATCGAAAAAGTGGAGGAAGGTCTGAAACTAACCCTAACAGGTGATGATACAGAACCGTTGATTGTAGATGCTCTGTTGTGTGCGACAGGTCGCCAGCCTAAACTGGATGGATTAAACCTGGAAAACGCGGGGGTAGAAACGATTAAAGGGGCGATCGCCGTAACTCAAGACAGCCGGACGACTCAATCTAATATTTTTGCGGTGGGAGACTGCACAGACCGGGTCAACCTCACCCCAGTAGCGATCGCGGAAGGTCGGGCTTTTGCAGATACGGAATTTGGTCATCTACCCCGCTCCATCAGCCATGATAACATCGCTACAGCGGTGTTCTCCCAACCGGAGGCGGCGACAGTAGGCATGACAGAAGCCCAAGCCCAAGAAAAATTCGGTGATTCGATTAAATGCTATCGGGCTGTGTTCCGACCCATGTTCCACAGTCTGACGGGGGCTGATGAAAAGGTATTAATGAAGTTAATTGTTGAAACCAATACCGATCGCGTTTTGGGGGCTCACATGGTGGGTAAAGACTCAGCCGAACTGATCCAAGGAATTGCGATCGCTGTTAACATGGGAGCTACCAAAAAAGATTTCGACAACACAATGGGTATTCATCCCAGCAGCGGTGAAGAATTTGTTACCATGCGCTAGTTTCTGATTCCTGATTGATACCTAGAAGGGTAGGTAGGGGCGGGTTGATTAAAATTGTCGTCGGGGACTTTAATTAATTGGGGAACCCGCCCCCACGAATTGATTACCCTCTCTTTCGGCTTTACCTATATCTTGGCATCAAAATATGAAACGGAATTATATAACCCGTAAAATTAAACTCTGGAAGCCTCTAACTCGTTGGCTTTCCCTCGTGATAGCGATCGCCTTGTCAGTGGTTGCTGTTTCTATCATCTTCACCCCCATTGATACCAATGCCACATCCCTGAGCGAAGCCATTTTAGGCATGGATCATCGTTTTCAAGCAGTATTTGAGGATCATTTTGGTCGAGAACTACCCGGCACCAGTGACCCCCCAGAAGTGATGGCAGAAACCCTGTCCTTGCTGGCTGAAAAAACCGGAACCAAACCCGCAATTTTATGGGTGAGTCCCCGCATTGACCATTTACACCTAGTCCTAATTAATCCCGGAGGAGAACCCGTAGTTGAGGATCTCTATGAAGTTCCCCAAGAATTACTGAATCAAACCGCTCGCGAGTTCCGCCAAAATATTACCCGTCTGCGTCCTCCCTTACAACTAGGAGCCGCCCAACAGTTATATGAGTGGATTATTAAGCCATTAGAGCCACAATTACAAGCTGATGATATTGATACCCTGCTTTTTTGCGTAGGAGAAGGACTCCGAGGCATCCCTTTCGGTGCTTTATACGACGGCGAACAGTTTTTAATCGAAAAATATAGTTTGTCTCATATTCCCGCCTTTAATCTGATTGACAGAGACTATAAGCCTATTCAAGCTGATCGGATTTTAGCCATGGGAGCCTCAGAATTCCAAACACTGGAACCTCTCCCGGCTGTACCTGTGGAATTATCGGCTATCACTTATAAAATTCCCAACCTGTTAATTCCCCAATCGGCTATCGAGGGACAATTTTTGCTCAATCAGGATTTTACCACGGAAAATCTACTAGCCAAACTAGCTAATCAAGATTTTGATATTATCCATTGGGCTACCCATGCTGAGTTCAATCCCGGAAATCCAGATAATTCCTATATTCAGTTTTGGGATAGTCAACTTACCCTCAGCCAGTTATCACAAATTCCCTGGAATTCACCGCCGGAATTATTAGTCCTCAGTGCTTGTCAGACGGCTTTGGGAAACGAAGAAGCAGAGTTAGGATTTGCGGGTTTAGCACTACAGGCTGGAGTCAAATCGGCTGTGGCTAGTCTTGGGAATATTAGCGATTTGGGGACTTTAGCCCTAATGTCGGAGTTTTATCTGCAACTAGCCAAAAACCCCACGAAAGCAGAGGCACTCCAACAGGCTCAAATTAATCTGTTGCGTGGTGATGTATACTTTGATGGCGATCGCCTGTTCTTATCTAACGGTGTGATGCCTTTACCGCAAGGTTTAAACGATTTAGGCGGTTCTGGTCTCCGCCATCCATTTTACTGGGCTGGTTTTACTATGATTAGTAGTCCCTGGTAAACAGCTCACACCAATAGGCGATCGTCTGCCAGAAGTGTAATTAATAATTAATAATTGATAATTAATAATTGTACGGGCGAGTTCGGTTGTCAACTCAACTCCC
This sequence comes from Arthrospira sp. PCC 8006, assembly GCF_046480465.1. Classification (NCBI taxonomy): domain Bacteria; kingdom Bacillati; phylum Cyanobacteriota; class Cyanophyceae; order Oscillatoriales; family Microcoleaceae; genus Arthrospira; species Arthrospira sp. PCC 8006. The sequence goes on along the minus strand of NZ_PKGG01000005.1, from coordinate 34,273 downwards.
GACGACTATATTATAAACCCGCCCCAGTCCACAAGGTAATTAGTAAACAGGGAGGAGAGGCACTTTTAAAGCCTGTTGTATGATTACTGAAATGACTGTATCAATATTAACTGAAAATTGACCAATGATTAAACAATTAGCTATTTCTCGCCGAAGTGTCAGAATTAAATGGCTTTCGGTATTATTGGCAATAGCAGGAGCATTGCTATTTGTTGGGGTGAGCATAATTCCGGCGATCGCGATAACTCAAGGGGATTTGACCATTGATTTTGCCACCTCTCAACCTGGTGTTAAATCTATGAGTGGTTTTCTCTATGGAGTGGAGGAAGATGAACCGCCAGACCATCTAATTCAACCCCTGCAACCGAGACTGTGGCGGACATCTCGCCTAAACCTTTATCCTCGCTTAACTGGATTTGGGGCAACATTTCAGTTGTTACTGAGTGATACTTGGGGATATGGAAGACCACGGGGGTGGCCCTATGATGACTATACCCGCTGGGAAAACCATGTTCGGAATTTGGCTAGAGAACATAAGGGAAAAAAGATGCTCTGGGATATCTGGAATGAACCAGATTTGCGCGATCCGTTTTGGCATGGCACTAGAGAACAGTTTTTTGAAACCTATAAAAGGGCTTATCGGGTTTTACGGGAAGAGTTAGGCCCTGATGTGATCATTGGTGGGCCGAGTATTACTAAGTATGATAAGGGTTTCTTGACGGCTTTTTTAAACTATTGCCGAGACAATAATCTTGAGGTGAACTCGTTATCTTGGCATGAACTTAATGATCAGACTATTAATGCGATCGCATCCCATATCCGAGATGCTAACCAGAGTTTTCGACAGAACCCAGCTTATCGCAGTCTGAAAATTCAGCGATTGGATGTTAACGAAATCATTGGACCCACTGCCCAATATCGACCTGCTGAAAATTTAGCCTATTTGTATTATACAGAACAGGGAGGCGTTTCCGCCGCCGCCAAAGCCTGTTGGGAACCAAAAGCGGGCGGTAGAAATAACTGTTTTAACAAAAGTCTTGATGGTTTGGTACAGCCGGGACCTTTTGCACCTAGGGCGGTTTGGTGGGTTTATAAAGCCTATGCCGATGGCTTTGAAACTAGGGTGAGGACTCAGGGAAATAACCCCAGAGTGATTGGTTTGGCGAGTCGGTCTAATGGTGGAAATCAAGCCCAAGTCCTGTTTGGTTATTTTGAGCAAGGTCGAGCGCCCCGTCAAGCTACTGTTACCCTGACTCTCAGAAATCTTCAGCTGCTTGACTTGGTAAGGCCTGGACAGCCTTTAAATTTGACTATCTCCCGAATTCCAGACACTGGCGAAGCGGTGGTTAAGGATTTAGCGATCGTCAAACGGGAGCAAATTACGGTCACTAATCAAATAGTCCGATTGACTGTTCCCAATATTCGCATCCATGAGGCTTATATTTTGACTATCGGCTAGGTAGCGCACCTTGATATCTTGGTGAGGTTAAGGGCGATCGCCTTGGTAAATTTACTCTAGGGGGGTACCGTCTAAACAAGCGCCATCAAGACAAGCGCCGCCCCATTGTGTATTTTCCACAATGGCACAAAGTAGGTTAGCCTGTTGCAAATTCGCCCCTCGCAAGACTGCGCCACTCAGGTTAGCCTCTTCCAAATCAGCTTGGAAAAAGTCCACTCCCGAGAGGTTAGCATTTCTCAGGTCGCAGCCCTGCAAAATTGCCTGAGATAGACTCACACCCCGCAAATCAGCCGAATGTAGACTAACACCACTCAAATCCAGATTACCAAATACCGCCCCAGTGAGAAAAGCCCCTGCAAAAGTAGCCTCTCGCGGGTCTGTATCTAATAAGATAGCACCCCGCAGGTCAGCATTCCGAAAATCTGCCTGTATGAGGTTAGCCCCGGTCAGATTAGCGCCTCGGAGGTTAGCCCTAACGATCGCCCTAGCCAAATTCGCCCCCGACAAATTCGCCCCCATTAGCTTGGCTTGGGACAGGTCTGCGTCAGCCAGATCAGCCCCCGACAGGTCAAGACCCGATAAATCAGCATTAACTAGGTCTTTGATTTTACCATTTCTAATGTCTTCGATATTTAGGGATGCAGTTTGATTATTCATAATAGTTTATTAATGTGTAATTTATGGAGATTATTGATTAGCGGGATTAGTGCTTTCTTCTAGCCAAATATTCGGCAGTTGGGTGGGCTGAGTTGGTAACTGCATTAAACCCACTTCAGTTAACCTAATTACTGTGGCTAAGGAGTTGACTAAATCCGGATCAAATCTAGTGCCGCTGTATTTTTGACATTCATTTAGGGCATCTGTTAAAGTCAAAGCTGGGCGACTTACCCGGGGCTGAGTTAGTTCTTGAAAATAGCTAACTAGCCCTAATATTCTGGCTTTGATGTTGATTTGTTCTCCTTTTTGACCATCAGGGACTCCGCTACCATCCCAATTTTCCAAGTGGTGATTAACGACTTTTTGCACTACGGTTAATTCTGGCATAGATTCCAATAATCTACCACTAATAGAAGCGCGATCGCGCCAAAATTTTTGGGTGGCTTCATCCATTTCTTCAGGAGTTTTTAAAAACACTTCTGGGGGTGCAGATGCGAGACCGATACGATGCAGTAAACCCGCTAATTTCAGCCGTCGCAGTTTCAGGGTGGGTAGGTCTAAAATCTGACCTATGGTTTCGCATAAGGCGGCGACTTGTAGGGAAGCGCAAGGGTTAAAGGGGTCACGTTTATCTACTTGTTGCGCCATGCGTAATAAGGCTTGCAGTTTGTTAGCGCTCAAATTGCGGCTAACTCGTTTGGCTTGTCCTTCCCATTGCCAGAGTTGTCTATTTTGGCGATTAACGGAGATTAATTCTTGTTGTGATGATTGTAAATATGTAACAATCCGAGAAACTACCGTGCTGAGGTCGGGAAATGTGGGGTTAGGGGTAGCAGTAATATTTTGATAATATTCCCAGAGGCGATCGCCTAATTCCAGGTTATACTTACGGAAGCGATTAATTAATATTTCGGCAGTTTGGTCTACTATAGTTTGCTCAAAAGTCCAGAGTCCATAAAATTTGCGTTCGGTGTCAATGGTAGGTTTCGCATTAACCAAGTATTCAGACTCTGATAATTCCTGACAGAGCACCATCGCCCTATATCCAGGTGCTATAATTAAGAGGTTCCACTCTTCCACTAGGCCATCAGATGGTTCCAGATTAATTAAGGAAACATTATCTAATTGACCTGTGGGATGTTCGGAAAAGCCACTATCAGGCACAGCGCTAATGGCAATATGGTGGCAAAGTTTGGCGATTTCAAAATAGCGATCGGCTTCTTGAAGATACCATTTTCCTTCTTGAAAAGTCACTAAAACCAGAGGTTTTTCTCCGGTAAGTTCACCTATTTGTAAAAGATGGTCTTCTAAAGCGTGACAAAGTGCGACTAGGGTATTTTTAAAGTAAACGCCAAAACTAGAGGGCAGTTTGCCATCAGGTAAAGATGCTTTAAGTAAGTTTAGTGTCGATTCAGGATTCATATTATTTATAGGAATTTTAACAGGGGACAGACCAAGGTAGCCTCGACAATTAATTAATAATGATTAATTATGAGCTATTTACTGCCCCCTGTCTAGTATCTACTGTTAATTTTGGGCAAGTTGGTTGGGTGGGTCAATGCGGTTAGCGATCGCCGCCACGATAATCATAGGTAAACCTACCAGGAAACAGGTTAACCATTGTTGCAGGTCTAGGGGCGCGGTGCTGAATAAGGTATTCATGAAGCCTACCTGACTAAAGAGTACCTGTAAAACCATGGTAACAGCAATACCAATCCAAATTACTGGTACTTCCGCGATTTCGGTATCTTTCCCCCGTAGTTTGGAGGAGAGAGTTTCGCCAATTTGACTGAGACTAATTAGGTAGAATACGCGCCCAAATACGAGGGCTTGAATTGCCATGGTCCGGGCGATCGCATCTTCTTCGGTAGTCATCCTCGCCCATTCAAACATTCCAAAAATCAGCACCCAGTTAAAGACAGAAATCAACAGAATTCGCAGGAGTAGTGACTTATTTAACAGGGGTCGATTAGGGGAGAGGGGGGGTTGTTCCATCACCTGTTTAGACTTAGGTTCAAAAGCCAGAGGAACCGTCATAGCGATGGAGTTAATCATATTTAACCACAAAACTTGTAGGGAGAGAATAGGTAATAATCGGTTGAGGAGGACACTAATAACGATGGTCATGGACTCGCCGCCATTGACAGGTAAGATAAAGGCGATCGCCTTAATCAAATTACGGTAAACCGTGCGCCCTTCTTCCACCGCCGCCTCAATAGAAGCGAAATTATCATCGGTCAAAACCATATCGGAGGCTTCTTTAGCCACCTCGGTCCCCGTTTGTCCCATAGCCACACCAATATCAGCCTGTTTAAGGGCGGGTGCATCATTGACCCCATCCCCCGTCATGGCGACAATATCTCCCCGAGACTGTAAGGCTTCCACCAGGCGCAATTTTTGTTCCGGGGCGACCCGCGCAAATACCACGCCATCTTCAGCGGCCTGAATAAACTCTTGCTGATCCATCTGGCTAAGGTCTTCTCCGGTGAAAGCAATAACTCTCCCCGACCGTTTAAGGCGCATTTGGGAGGCGATCGCACTAGCGGTGATGATATGGTCTCCAGTAATCATTTTGACCCGAATACCGGCGTTTTTACAGGCGGCTACAGCCCTAATTGCTTCTTGGCGTGGGGGGTCAATCATTCCTTGTAAGCCGAGAAACTCTAACCCCTGTGCAATATCTTCATGGTCTAGGGTGGTTTGCTGGGTGGTTTTTTTGGCGATCGCTAATACCCGTAACCCAGAAGCTGCCATAGTTTCAGCCTGTTGATGAATTTCCGCAGCATCTACCGGAATAACTTGCCCGTCAGAGTCTAACATTTCATCGCAGCGGGAAACAATAGCTTCAACGGAACCCTTCACATAAATTACCAACTGTTGGCGATCGCTAGATTCATGCAAAGTCGCCATATATTGATATTCTGACTCAAAGGGAATCACATCTTGACGCGGCATTTCTGCCTCTAATTCAGCCAGAGTAAATCCGGCTTTGCGGGCGCTAACAATTAAAGCCCCTTCCGTCGGGTCTCCCACAATTTTCCAGATGTTTTCTTCCTGAATTAAATGGGAGTCATTACACAACATCCCCCCTTGCAAACATTCTATAAGCATCGGGTGATCGGCTAGGTTAATAGCTTGATCTGCTGAGGATATCTCCCCCTCTGGTGTATAACCACTACCGGAAACCTGGTAATTTTCACCCCCAACATAAATCTGCTGGACGGTCATTTGATTTTCAGTTAAAGTTCCCGTTTTATCAGAACAAATAACCGTCGCACTTCCCAGAGTTTCCACAGCCGGGAGTTTCCGAATAATAGCATGGCGGTTAGCCATCCGAGAAACCCCAATAGCTAGGGCGACTGTTACCACTGCTGGTAAACCTTCGGGAATGGCACTAACTGCTAGGGCGATCGTCGCCTCAAAGACTTCGTTTAAACTCTGACCATATCCTAACCCTACCGCCAACGTCAAGGCTGCCACTCCCAGGATAATATAAAGCAGTTGGCGACTGAATTTACTAAATTTCCGAGTTAGGGGAGTAATCAGATTATTTTGGTTTTCCATTAACTGGGAAATGCGCCCAGTTTCCGTGTTTTTTGCCGTAGCGATAACTATGCCTCGCCCTTGTCCTGCAGTCACAAAACTGCCAGCATAACCCATGCTTTTACGGTCTCCCAGAGAGGCATTTTCCTCTACCGAATCTGGTCGTTTCTCCACGGCCGTTGATTCTCCCGTTAGGGCGGATTCATTAACTTGTAAATTCTTGGTTTCTACTAGGCGTAAATCAGCAGGAATTTTATCACCAGAAGCTATAAAGACGATATCCCCAGGCACTATTTCCGATGAGGGAACCTTGTTTTTTTCTCCGTTTCTATATACGGTGGCTTCGGTTTCTATGGACGATGACAGGGCGGCGATCGCATTTTCCGCTTTAGTCTCTTGGATAAAGCTAACTATAGCATTAATCAGAACTACCGCCCAAATTACCCAACCATTAGCACTTTGCCATCCTTCTAAGATAAACTTAATCCCCCCAGCAATAATTAGAATATAAAGTAGGGGTTGATTAAACTGTTCTAAAAATCGGATAATCGGATGTGTTCCCCCTTTACTTTCCAGGCGATTTAAGCCAAATTGTTCCTGTCTTTTCGCCACTTCTTCCGAGTTTAAGCCTGCTTCTAGGTTAGCCCCAACTTCAGCAGCAGTGTCGGCGATCGCTAAACAATGCCAGGGTTTGGGTGGTAGAGATTTAGGGTCATTCATAATGTCAATTTTGTGATGGTCAAAGGGTTAACCATAGCCCCAGAAAATATAGCTATAGGGGAGGGGGTAGCCATGGTTAAGGTTATCGAAACATTAAGATGTCGGCACAGAGAAAGTTAGTCATCCTCACCAACCAGGATAAGTGCTTACATCCCCATTAGGATAATATGTATCATATCTAACAATCGTGTATTTTCCAAGTGTTTAGCTGGTGGATGTAGTTAAATGTCAATTCTACTTACTTCGCGAGACTGTAGGGATAGGTGATGATTGATGAGAAAATTGCGGGGATTGTGTGTAAAAATTGCCAATATATGATATAATACACCCTGCAAATATCGCTAATCCGATAGCAGGGAGATGGGATTTTAATGGTTAATACTCAACCGATTGTTTCCCCCGAATGGTTACGCGAAAATCTGAATAATCCCCAGGTGAAAATTGTGGACTGTCGTTTTGCCTTGGCTGATCCAGCTTGGGGACAACAACAGTATCAACAGAGCCACATTTTGGGGGCTTTTCATCTCGATCTAAACCGGGATCTGTCTTCACCAGTGACTAAACATGGTGGCCGTCATCCCTTGCCGAATATTGATGAACTAGCTGATAAATTAGGCACAATGGGGATTGAATTTGGGGAAACCCATGTGGTAGCCTATGACCATGCCCGGTTTGGCTTTGCGGGGAGGCTGTGGTGGCTGTTACGATATATGGGTCACGATCGCATTAGTTTACTCGATGGTGGCTTTAACAGTTGGCAGGCGGCGGGTTATCCCGTCTCTGAAGAGTTGCCAAGTTCACAACCGGCTAAATTTACCCCGAAATTGCGATCGGATTGGGTGGTAAATTATGAACAGGTGAAAACCCGCAAGGATCAGCCCGGCGTGGTTTTAGTTGATTCTCGTGACTATGACCGCTATCTAGGCAAACATGAACCCATAGACCCCATAGCCGGACATATTCCCGGCGCGGTAAATTTACCCTGGCAACAAGTCACCGATGATCAAGGTTTTGTTAAATCTACACAACAACAGCGGTGGGCGGACTATCAGGACGCTGAAGAAATTATCGTTTACTGTGGGTCAGGAGTCACAGCCTGTACTAATTTGCTATCCCTGGAATTGGCAGGCTTATCCCAGGGAAAATTGTATGCCGGAAGTTGGAGTGATTGGTGTTCCTATCAACTAGACCCGGAAGCCTGAAGCCTAACGACACCCCAGGGAGTAGCGGGTATCAACTCCCGTCGTCGAGTTGACTCCTTCTGCCCTCAGACAGAGTTGGCGCAACTGTTCCCGATCAAAAATAGCATCGGTAAAGTCTGCGCCAGTGATTTTGGTATCAGCAAAGGTAGAACCTAAAAACAGGGCTTCCGTAAAAATCGAATCGCTCAGGTCTGCTTGGGAAAAGTCCACCTGATCGAGCATAGCATAGGTGAGGTCGGCTTTTCTCATGGTCACCCCCAGCATAATTGCCCGACTGAACACAGAACCCCGCAATTCGGCTTCGTCAAAGTTAGCATATTCCAGATTGGAGTTGGCAAATTCGGCGGCGGGTAGTTTTTGGTTGGAAAAATCCCGGTTTTGCAGCAAGCTGTGGTTAAAAAACAGGTGGGAGGGGTTCTCAGCTAGGGCTAACCCAGGCCCAATAATTAATATTAGTCCTACCCATAAGGCGATCGCTAATGATTTAATCATCCTCTTCATTGCTAAAAGTCCCATACAAATATCTCTAATAACCACAATCTATCTCCAGGATAGCGAACTACAGCAGCCTTTTCACTACAATAGGAAACCAAAGACCACGTTAAACTGTATTGATGATTAATTTTTTCTTGACTTGGCTGTTAGCAGCCATTGCGCTGTCCATTACCGCTTATTTAGTGCCTGGTTTAATTCTGGAGAGTTGGCAGGCTGCCGCTGTAGGGGCGATCGTTATGGGGTTGGTAAATGCCATCATTAAACCAATTTTAACTATCCTCACCCTACCCTTAACCCTATTAACCCTAGGTTTGTTCCTGTTTGTCGTTAACGCCATTTCCCTATCCCTCGTCGCCAAATTTACCCCCGGTTTTACCATTAATGGATTTTGGTCAGCCCTATGGGGTTCTATTGTCCTTTCCTTAGTTTCCTGGGGTATGAGTCAAATTGCCAACAAAACTGATGTAGATGTTTAGATTGTTCAGATTTTCCCGACTCTAGGTTAAGGCGGTGGGTTATTCCTGGCAATATCAACCCCCGCCTTTTTTATCCCAAACTTCCATTACAGCCTGTTCAGAAATCATCTGATCACCTCTCAAAGTCCCTCTCCCTCTCTGGGATCCAGATTTAGGGTGAGGGCAATGTATTAAGCGACTGGTGAACAAGCTGTATAAACCATTGACCTACATTCAACATCAAAAAGTCATCATTCTTAACTATTAATAGATATCGTGAATCTTCAGATCCGTCATCTCTAAATGTTTGGAGGACATCCACCCTATTTGTGCATCATTAAACCAATTTTGTTTGTCTGCAGTACATAAAGCGCGACCACACCACCATATCCCTAGATTTTGATTAACATAAGTCCCATCAAATATCTCAACAAAGGCTCCTAATGGTAGCTTGTCGAGAATGTTGTTACTATCGTTAGGGTTAGGGGATCTTCTCAAATTTAACCCCTCAGTTTTCACCTTAGCAATACATTCAAATACATCAACATGAACCCTGGGAATATACCAGGAAGTAGAACGATTTTGTTCTCCTGAACCCAAATCGGAATCTATAATCATCTGATAATGTCCGTCTTCCAAATAACGACTATTATTCCAAGCGATAAAACTAGCGCCCGCCGGAACTTCGATTTTTTCATGACTAGGTAATTGATTAGCCGGGAGAGGTTTCGCTTTAAAAATAGTGGGGGTATGCACAAAAACTTTCATGATTAGTTCCCTCAGTAATAGAGATAGTTGATTTGAGACATATTAGGCACTAAAATACTTAGCCGCCGGGTGATAAGTGATAATCGCAGTAGTAGACTGTTCTGGGTAAAGCTGTTCACTTTCATCCATATATAAACCAATTACCTCTGCTTTCAACAGATCTAACTGTTTATATTGGTCTTGCATATTCGGACAAGCCGGATAGCCGAAACTGTAACGGGAACCTCGATAACGCTGCTTCAGGATATCGCGAATATTATCAGCATCCTCCCCACCAAAACCTAACTCGCGGCGAATGCGGGCGTGTAACCATTCTGCCATGGCTTCAGCCGTTTGTACTGCCATACCATGGAAATACAAGTAATTCGTATAATCATCAGCAGCAAATAGCTTCTGGGCGTAATCTGTCGCGATTTGTCCCACGGTGACGGCGTGCATCGGAAAAACGTCGATTTTACCGCTATCTGTAGGGGCGAAAAAGTCAGCAATACAGAGGCGACGACCAGACCGCTGGCGGGGAAATTCAAAACTGGTAATTGGTTCGGAAATTTCTCCGGCCTTAATTTTTTCGGGGTCATAAATTAACAGCGTGTTCCCTTCCGACTGACAGGGAAAATAGCCATAGACGGCGCGGGGTTGGAGTAAGTTTTCGGCAATAATTCGCTGTTTCCACTCTGCCAAAATTGGATAAACTTTAGCTTCTAAAAACTGGTTATATTCCTCCCTGGGTTGTCCTTGGGGTTTACGGAACTGCCATTGTCCGGCGGTTAAGGCTTGTAAATCTAAATACCAGAATAACTCATCAAAGGGCATATCCACAGGTTCGAGAACCTTCACCCCCCAGAATGGCGGCGTAGGACGTTCTATATCTACTGCTACGGCTTCGGAACGTCGGGTATCTACTACTTTTGGGGTGTCAGTTTCTGGCTGGTCTGTTTGGGGTGGTGACTGTTGACTCTGACCATTAGCGGTGATGGTTTCATCTTGGACAAATTCATCTAAAAAGCCTTTGAAATCTTCCCATTTTCCGGCTTTCTTGGCGGGCATTAATTTATCCATAAAGGTGAGGTCAGAAAAGGCATCTTTCCCATAAATTACCCGACCTTTATAGGTGTTCTGACAGTCTTCATAGACAAACTTGGAGGTTAAAGCAGCACCGCCTAAAATGACGGGAACGGTAATTCCCTCTTGATTGAATACCTCTAAGTTATCTTTCATAAAGGCGGTGGATTTAACCAGTAAACCACTCATGGCGATGCAGTCGGCGTTATGTTCTCGGTAGGCGGAAATAATATTATCAACGGGTTGTTTAATGCCTAAATTAACGACTTTATAACCGTTATTAGATAGGATGATATCAACTAGGTTTTTACCGATATCGTGAACATCTCCTTTGACTGTGGCAATTACAAAGGTTCCTTTGGCATTATTTCCCGATTCGGATTTTTCCATAAACGGCTCTAGGTAAGCAACCGCCGCCTTCATGGTTTGGGCGGACTGGAGAACAAAGGGTAGTTGCATTTGACCAGACCCAAATAGTTCGCCGACAACTTTCATCCCGTCTAATAGGAAAATGTTAATAATATCTAGGGGGGGATATTTTTTGATGGCTTCGGCGAGAGCATCTTCTAAGCCTATGCGTTCCCCATCAATGATATGCTGTTTGAGGCGTTCTTCAATTGGTAAATTAGCATCACCACTGCGATCGCGTTTAGTAGTTTTCCCTTCAAATAGGGTAGTTAATTTAGTTAAGGGGTCGTAGGTACAAACATCCCCATCAAACTGTCGTTGGTCATAAATCAAATGGTGGCAGACTTCTTGATGTTCGGGTTCAATTTTAGCCAGAGGTAGGATTTTATTAGCAGTCACAATAGCGGCATCCAAACCCACGGCCATGGTTTCGTGCAAAAACACTGAATTTAACACCTGTCGCGCCGCCGGGTTCAAACCAAAGGAAATATTAGATATCCCTAATAAAATATGGCATCCGGGGAGTTGTTGGCGCATTTGATGAATGGCTTCAATAGTGGCTTTCCCATTTTCGCGGTCTTCTTCAATTCCGGTAGAAATAGGTAAAGCTAGGGGGTCAAAAAATATTTCTGTGGCGGGGATACCAAAGGCGATCGCATCATTATAAGCCCTTTGAGCGATCGCAAACTTTTTGGCGGCTGTCCGCGCCATTCCCTCCTCGTCAATAGTTCCCACCACCACACCAGCGCCGTATTTTTTCGCCAATTCCAACACCTTATAAAACCGAGGTTCCCCGTCTTCATAGTTAGTAGAATTAAGTAAACATTTCCCCCCAGCGACCTTTAAGCCCGCCTCCATTTTTTCCCATTCCGTAGAATCCAACATCAAAGGAAGATTAACATTAGTCACCAGCCGAGATACCAACTCGTGCATATCTCGGACTCCGTTACGCCCCACATAATCAACGTTCACATCAAGAATTTGCGCCCCTTCTTTCACCTGTGCTTTAGCGAGGGCGACCAAACCATCCCAGTCTTCTGCATTGAGTAAATCCCGGCATTTTTTCGACCCGCTGGCGTTGAGTCTTTCACCCACAATTAAAAACGAGTTTTCCTGTTCATAACTGATGGTGCTGTAGATAGAAGCCGCCGAGGGTGTAATCTGAGGATGGCGAGGTTTTGGGGTCAAGGTTTGGGCAATTTCTGCCAAGGCTTTAATATGGTCAGGACGGGTTCCACAACAGCCGCCAATCACCTGTACTCCCAAATCTTCTATAAAGTGCATTAAAGCCATTTTTAACTCTAGGGGGGTGAGTTTATAATGAGCTTGACCGCCGACATTTTCCGGTAAACCAGCGTTAGGAATACAGGAGACCACAAAGGGGGAATGTTCTGATAAATAGGCGATGTGTTCCTTCATTAAATCGGGACCTGTGGCGCAGTTAAGTCCCAAAATATCGATTTGATAGGGTTCGAGAATAGTTAGGGCGGCGTTAATTTCGGAACCGACTAACATAGTTCCAAAAGCCTCCATAGTTACGGATACCATAATTGGTCGCCGTTCCCCTTTCATTTTAAATACTTCTTCGATACCATTAAGGGCGGCTTTAATTTGCAGGACATCCTGACAGGTTTCGACAATAAACAGGTCTACCCCGCCATCAAATAAGCCTTCTGCTTGTTGACAAAAAGCACGTTCTAGGGTATCAAAATCGATATGTCCGAGGGTGGGGAGTTTAGTTCCCGGTCCCATTGAACCTGCCACAAAGCGAGGTTTTTCGGGGGTAGAAAATTCAGCAGCGACGCTTTTAGCAAGTGTGGCGGCGGTTTGATTGAGTTGATAGGCTTGGTCGGCGAGGTCGTATTCTGCTAATACGATGGAAGTACCCCCAAAGGTATCGGTTTCAATAACATCAGCGCCAGCTTGCAAAAATTGGCGGTGGACGGTGGCGACGGCTTCGGGTTTGGTATGGACGAGGTATTCGTTACAGCCTTCGTATTCTTTCCCCCCAAAGTCTTCGGCGGTGAGGTTTTGGACTTGTAGGTTAGTTCCCATTGCGCCATCAAAGATGATCACGGGGCGTTGGGGACTGTGAAGGCGTTGTAAAAATAGGCTTTCCATAGGGGATTTAAAGATAGATTTTTTTTTAGATCGATTGGATATTATGGTTAAGATGCGATCGCAGCTATCTACTATTTTTACACAATTTTCGCCCAGATTCACCCCCAATTATTTACCGAGTGATTTTGAGGGGGGTTGGCTAGGGTGTACACTTCGGTTTCAGATGCGATCGCATTTCGTAGGTAGGTAGGGATCTGAAATAATCCTAACAGCGTTTTTCCGTCTAACATCCTTAACCCTCCCTTCGTCTGGGTAGCTAATAACTGATTAACTGATTCCGGGTCAGGTCGGGAGGAAATTGGTTGTTTAGATGCTAACACAAACCCCCAAGGTTCTCCAAAACTGGGAACATCACTGCTATAGCTTTGGATATGGGGAAATACTTGATTGATAGTATGGGCGACTTTCGTATGAAACCCCAATCCAGCTAAGGCGGTTGAGCCAGCTTGTACTACTAGGAAACCATCGGGTTTCAGGACTCGCGCCATTTTGCTAAAATATTCTTGGGTAAACAGTTGAAAAGATGGTCCTGACTCTACCGGGTCGGACAGGTCAGAGATAATCACATCCCACTTTTGAGATGTGCTATCTAGAAAGTTAATGGCATTGTCAATATTAACTGTGGTGCGGGGGTCATCAAAGGCGCGATCGCTCATTTCTGGCAAATATTTTTTAGAGGCTTCTACCACTTCTTGATCTAGGTCTACCATCACTACTTCTTCCACGGTATGCCAGCGCAAGACTTCCCGCACAGTCGCACCTTCTCCACCTCCTAATATCAGAACTTTTTGGGGGTTTCCATGATAAATTAAGACGGGTTGCACTAAGGGTTCATGATATAAAAATTCATCAACCATACATGATTGCAGTTTCCCGTCCAAAACCAAAACCCGACCATAAGATACTGTTTCTAAAATCTCCATTTTCTGATAGGCAGTCTGCTGAGAAAGTAGAACCCTGATCACACCATGAGCATAAATATCCCAAGATGTTATATAATCATTAAGCCACAAGTCGGCTGCTATCTGACTACCCACCATGAGTTATCCTCCTTGTCTATGGGTAAAATCCTACAGTAATTATAAATCATCTGGTTTCGGTCTTGTGGTTTAATGGTCCAATCATAGGGCTAGATCAGCCTGGGTATTTTCTGTTATGAATAGTGATTGCTCAGATGGCACTATCTATCCCCCCAGTCCCTAGGTGACGGTGAACCCCAGCGGATATGACCATAGATAGATTTGATTATATCAGGTTTTATTGACACCCAAAAAAACCGGCTACAGAATGACTAAATTATCTCGATGTATGACAGTTTCCGCCCCCTCATAACCGAGTATTTCGGGGATTTGTTCAGAGTGACAACCTTTAATTCTCAGCATTTGGGAACTACTATAGTTAACTAAACCCCTGGCTATTTCTTGATGGTTATTATCACATAATTGCACAGAATCATGGCGGTTAAATTCTCCCTCAACCTTGATAACTCCTGCTGCTAGGAGAGACTTTCCCCCCTCTTTAATAGCTTTAATTGCGCCGGAGTCAAGGTAAAGTTTACCCATGGGAACTAAGACATTAGCGATCCAGTGGCGACGGGAATTTACGGGGCGAGATTGAGGTTCAAACTGAGTCCCGATCGCCTCTCCGGTGAGAATTTTTTGAAGATTAGCAGGATGTTTACCATCAGTAATGACAGTACGCACCCCGGAAGCGGTAGCGATACGGGCCGCCTCAATTTTAGTAATCATCCCCCCAGTCCCCCAACTGCTGCGGGAAGAACCCACGTCAACTTGAAATTCTTGTAACTGTTGAATATTAGTAACTAGATGAATAGGTTTAGCATGAGGATTACTGCGAGGGTCGGCGGAATAAAGGCTTTCGACATCAGTTAACATAAATAGCCAATCTGCCTCTACTAAACTAGCGACTAAAGCTGATAAAGTATCATTATCCCCAAACCGTAATTCATCGACAGCGACGGTATCATTTTCATTAACAATAGGAATGACACCCAATTTCAGCAGTTGTTGAAAGGTATTATAAGCGTTGACATAGCCGCTGCGTTGTACTAAATCTCCGCGAGTTAGCAGGACTTGGGCGATGGGTTGTTTGAGGGTAGTAAATAAATCATCATAAACCCTAATCAAGCGCCCCTGTCCGACGGCGGCGACGGCTTGTTTAAGGGCGATCGCCCTAGGTCTTTCGGTTAATCCCAGGCGATCGCGTCCTACACCCACCGCACCAGAGGACACTAAAACGACGCGATTTCCGTTCCTTCGTAGGTCGGTTAAAGTCTCTACCAGAGTCGCCAAGGTTGACAGCGCCAAGTGTCCAGTTTCCGACTGGGTTAAACTGGAGGTACCAATTTTCACAACAATAGTACAGGTCATAATTGGTATTGGGGGGGTCGGAAATGGATTGTTAATTTTTTAAAACAGCGCCGAGGAGTTTAGATATCCAAACTTCGATAGATCGAGTTGAAAAAGATGTACCAGTTTGCATGGGGTCAACCATTGGTTCCACTAGAATTGTAAACATTCCCAAACGGTTTCCCGCCAGAACATCGGTAAATAGGCGATCGCCAACCATCGCAATTTGAGCGGTGGGGATATCCATAGCATCGACGGCTTGACGAAGTTTGCGGCGGGAGGGTTTAGCCGCCGCGTTAATGTATGGTAAACCCAGGGCGTTAGCAATACCACTAATGCGAGTCTGGCTGATATTGTTGCTAACTAACCAGAGGGAAAATAGGGGTCTAACATTTTCTACCCACTCTCGCAACTCATCAGAGACTTCCTGGGTGGTTATAGGGACTAAAGTTTCATCGACATCTAACACCAGTCCTTTGAGATCATACTGATGAAGGATATCAGGTATAAGCTGCATAATCGAGTCGCCCAGAACCAGATCTGGTTCTAAAAGTTTTCCCCAGGACATAGCTGATTGTAGAGTTTAACTCTACTATCCTACATGAAAACAGAGTAATTCATCACATTTTTATTGATTAGCCAGTTGTCGTTCGACTTCTGCGATCGCCGCCTGATGTTCTTCTCCGGTGCGGCTAAAGATATGAGTACCATCATACCGAGCCATAAAATAGAGGTAATCTGTTTCGGCTGGATTTAGGGTAGCCTTTAAACTAGCCACACCTGGGGAGGCGATCGCTGTTGGTGGGAGTCCCACATTCAGATAAGTATTGTAAGGTCCCGGAGTTTCCACCTGTCTAAAAGTGAGGGGTTGGTCAACAGTTTGGCGAATCCCCAAGCCATATTCTACGGTAGGATCTGCTGCTAATGGCATTCCCATTCTGAGGCGATTATGAAACACCCCAGAAATCAAATCCCGTTCATCAGCCACCACCGCCTCTTTTTCCACAATACTAGCCAGTGCTACCCATTCATTAAGATCAAGATTGTGTCTGTCTCGGCTTTGTTGGTAAATTGGTAGCGCCACCCTTTCAAATTGAGTTAGCATCTGGTTAATCACGGTTTTGGGCGTAATCAAATCACTAGCCACCACATAGGTATCAGGATATAAATATCCTTCCAGTAGGGGTAATCCTTGCGGCAACCATGGATATTGATCTAATGGTATTTGTTGAGCTTGTGCGATAAACTCCTCGGCTGAAAAGAACCCTTGTGCTTGGAAATATTCGGCCATTTCCCGAATCGACCACCCCTCTGGAATGGTAAAGCTGGTTTGCATCACTTCCCCAGTCCAAATGCGATCGGCAATGTCACCGAGGGACTCCGTAGGGGATAACTGGTAATTTCCCGCTTTAAATTCTCCATCTGGGTCTCGGAAAACCAACCACCTAGACCATAACCGCCATGCTGTCGATGATCTAATCAAGCCAGCGCTTTCCAAATCGAGGCCAATTTGTTGGCTGGATGTTCCTGGGGGAATTGAAATCTGGATAGCAGTTTCTGCGGCCGCATTTTCCCCGATCGCATCTCCATCTATGTGAGGAGAACTAGCCCAACTCCACCAACTCCATCCTTGCCAACCACAAAATCCCCACACTAATGGTACTATGGCGAAATAAAAAATACCTTTAGAAATCCGTCCCATAACCTATTATATCAATCACTAACAACTACTTCTGCTTAATTAGCAGTTCGGCTTTTAACTAAAATCTCCAAATAGTTTCTCCTCAATCATCGGTAGTAGTGGTTCAATTTTATCTAATTCTTCAGAAGACAGCAATTGTGGCTCACCTTTCGGATTCCTACGAGCCAAAATAAAAAATGGATCGAGGGGGGTATAAATGCCGTATTCTTGTTCTTCATGATAAAAAGTTGTGAGCATCAACAGTTCCTCATAATCTTCCTCATCCCCCCCACCAGAACCATTACCGTCTACATCATTATCAAAAATGTCCTCTGGTAATTCCCCAGCGACAGTCAAGGTGACTGCTGTACGTTTCAGGGTGAGGTTCTGTTCTTCCAGAACTACTTTCGCGGTGGCGAAAATGCTATCGATGACGGCTTCTGACTCTACCGGAACTGCCACCTCTTCATCCTCATCATCAGACCAAGTGAGGATTTCCACGGGGGTATCGAGGGGAAGCAGCAAAATATATTCTTCCCCGTCTAAGCTAAAGGATGACTCAATGGTGCATTCAATGGATCGCCCTTGTTCATCAGTTAGGGTAGTGGCCTCTGGTTCGGGGATATTCTCGTCGGAAAATTGGGATGGCATGATTTTTGAAAGTAGTATGGTTGCTCAAAAAAATAAGGCAATCAGAATTATACCAATGGGTACAATTGATACAGATCCACTTGTACCAGAAAGAATAACATAACAGTGATCCCTTAACCCCTAGGATTTGTGGCGGCGTTGATCGAGCCACTGTTGCAGAATCAAGGCGGCCGCTTTGCGGTCAATCAGGGCTTTATTCTCAGACAGGGGGATTTTTTGGCCTTTTAACATTTCTTCGGCCTCAATGGATGTTAAGCGCTCATCAAAATATTCTACGGGTAGAGCGAGGGATTTTTGCAGTCGTCGGGTATATTTTTGGATCTGACGGGCTTGGGTTCCTAACTCTCCATTGCTCAAATAGGGTAAACCGACGACTAAAATTTGCACCTGGCGCTGTTGGATTATGGCCTGAAACTGGGCTAAGTCCGCCTCAAAGTGGGTGCGGACAATGGTAGTTAATCCGGTGGCAATTAAGCCGGTACCATCACAGCCAGCTACTCCAATGCGACGGCGACCAATATCTAAGCCTAGGGCTGATATATAGCCTTTGGGGGTGATATCATTCATTGCTCGCGCCTGGTTTAATTTGGGTCTGATGCACCACTCTCGGCGATGTTTTGGGGTTGCATTTTGGCGGAGGAATCAGCAGTGCTGGTCTGACCTGGATGGGTCTGATGGCGATCCATTGGTCCTAGCCATGACATTCCCCCCGGAACTGGCTTTCTCGATGGTTGCAAACTTTGGAGAACTTCGGACCATTGGAGAGGTTCGGCGATCGTTTTTGACTCACGCAATTTGTGCCAAACCGATCGCGACATTAGCAGGGTGTGTTCCACGGGCTCGGCTCCGACTTTTTGTAAATAGGCTTCGCGTTCGGGTTGATAATCCACCGAAGCCAGTCGCAGGGACTGAGGCGGAAAATCTTGGACTAATTGAGCCATTTGACATAAAAGTTCGGGGTATAACCAAGTATAGGCGGGATGAACGGTTAACTCGGCTTGATGGGGTTGGCGACCATCTCGACACAGTTGGATTTGAAAATAACCGATCGCCGCCTTGCGTTGAGGTTCAAACACATAACCGCTGACCTGTTCGACTCCATCAAGCCATTGTCGCACTCCATCGGCGATCGCTCTGATCACATTAGTTTGAAAATCGAGAATATGGCGATCGAACACCTGTCGGACTTGAGGTGGCATAGAAACCGTATCTAATTGATACAACAATTGAGCATCAGCATTACTGACCGGAAGTAGATTAGGGACATCCGCCACAGATTGGGCTAAATCAGCCAGCAATTCAGGTTCTACGGACCAGTAAGTGATTTTAGCCAGGGGTTGGAAGCCATTTTGTCGATACAGCGCCAAATCATCTTTATCGTTAACATTGACCTCCAAAACCCAGGTTCTGGCTTCCCAAATAGTTTCAAAGCAGTATCGCAACAGTTGGGAACCAATACTACCGGAATTAGTGGCCGGGTCTACGGACACTCGCTGAACCCGCCAGGTGCTACGGGTACGGTTGAAGGGGGAAACTCTGATCACTCCTTGAACCTGTCCCCCCTGTTCGGCTACATAGGTATTAAATAGGTGCTGACAGGGGTTGGGAAACCAACTCAGAAATCGGAGTAAGCCATACCAGAGTCGGAGTTGTTTGATTTCCGGGTCGATGGCGGGGTCTTCGCGCCATGGCTCATCTACCCGGCGCGTGAGCTGAGACAAACGCTCAAAAGCCTCTAAATCGCGATATTGAAAGGGGCGAATTGTCGCCTGAGTTTGATTGGGAGAAGGAAATAAATTCATGTACCTCCTGGGGTTTGGGGGTGTTGGTAGATCATTATTCAAGGCTTTGATCAGATTCGGGACGGATCAGAACTAATGGGGTGCGCTCATCAGCATTTCCGGCGGGATTGCTTCTGAGCGATCGCTCCACTAAAGCCGTAGATAAACCAGAAGTCGCTGCCAATATTTTAACGGCTTTCAAGTCGTTAACGTCTACAATGGCTGCTTCTAGTCCCGTGGCTTGGCGAATACGGTTAACTACTCCTTCAGGGTCTTCTGGACCCAGGACAATAAATTGATCGTAAGGTGGTAGGGTTCCGGTAACATCATCAATAAGGCGTGCTTGTTCCCCGGCTAATTCGTAAAACCCGCCCCGATGACCTAATACTTTGCCAATCGCACCTCCGACAAAGGCTCCCAAAACCCGCACCGGACCGACTATATCCACTAGGGTTTGCAGTCCGCAGGCGGTGGCTAGGCTGGAGGTGGGCATAAAAAAGTAACAAACTCGGCGGGCTACCCATCCGGGTTTGACTTCGGTTGGGTGGCGGAACTTACCTTGAATTAAGGCTAGGGGAGTTTCTCCCATTGTAACAATATCTCCGGGTTTGGCGTGTGGCATCACATAACGCTGCACTACTTCGACGGGATCATCTAGTTGGGCCAGGAGATGGGTGCGGATCGGGAATACTTGACCGCCGCCTTCTACGGGGCGAGGAGTGGGGGGAATTTGCGGATCTGGGTATTGCATGGGAATCACCAAATGGCGGACTTTGGGTATTCTGCCTTGGGGTCCGTAGGTGACGTAGCGAATTTGTACCCAAGCTGACTGGAGTTCCTTGATGTTTGGGCTTTGAATGTCGATAATTGCTTGGAATCGGGTGATTTTACGCGCTTTGACGATATAGGCTAACCAGTAATCATCGGCTCTCGGTTTGGTGTCTTCATGGGCGGCAATGATGCGGGTGTTTACCCTGGTATGGGCTAAACTGCCATCGGATAGGAGTTTGACTTTGGCTGTGACCTCCGGCACCATTATTTCTAGGGTCTTGGTCCGGTTATATAGTTCAAATTCTCCTTTGAGCAAGAGTCTTTGGGGTTCTGTGAGTGTCTTTTCCCAATTGATGGCTCTTAGTTCTAAGTCATTACCCGGACGGTTACGATGCTGCCATTCTAAGGCAATTAAAATGATGGCGATCGCTACTACCATGGCGATCGCTAACGATAAAATCAGATTTACAATAATCACACCAGCCCCCCAATAAAGCTATCAAACATGAATGAACTAGGGGTCGAGAATAGAGTCGCCTCTATCCCCTCCCATTCAGAACCGGACATGAGACTTTCACCTCATCCGGCTCTAGTGGTGCTTCCACATCCCGATAATTGGCATAGACACGAAAAACTTCATGATGTGACGCACGCGCAGACTGTTCCATTGTTAAGGACACAGCGTTAGCCTCATCCAAGGCTGTCTTATCATCGTGACAATGGCGGTGTAGTAGTTGAAGGTTTTTGTACTCATCCTTTCCGCCTTGACTTCTGGGATGTATGTGGTCAACTTCAACTAAATCTGATGGGGTAAAGTATTGCCCGCACCAGTTACACTTACCTTTTTGCTTTTTGAGTAGTTTTGCTACCCTGTTTGGTGTTCCAATTGCCTGTTCTTTCCTGGTTGCCCAGTAAGTCCAGTTTCCGTCATAAAGTGTTGCTTCCGGGCGGATTAGGGTGTGTCTGACAATCGAGGTGTAGCTATGTTTCCATAGCGTTTTCCCGTCCTTAGTCTGGAATAACCAGGTCTCATGTCTTTCTTTCCCATTACTGAGCGCTACCTTTCCAGGTCTGAAATAATTACTCAGTTTTTCATAACTTGCCTTTCCACATCTTGTAACTGTCCATGCCCTTAACATTTGCCAGATTACACAGTCTAGTTTGTTGAAGGTTTCTAATGAAACTACCCCTGAATAGTAATTATACCATCCTCGGATAATCGGGTTTAGTTTGCTAATCAGGGCTGATTGGGGTGCTGTTTTATGTTGTTTAATCACACCCTTAATCACTTCTGTATGGGCAACTGCTTTCTTACTGGGTTTTATGTGGGTTTTGTATCCCAACACCTTTTTTTGTGCACTTTTCCCAGATTTATGTTTTCCCACAGGATACTGCCTGATGTTGAATCCTAAAAAGTTGAACCCTGGTTCTTCTGTTTTTCCGTCATATTCGTTATGGTCGAAAGGGAAGTCGCCTTCCCCAACTCCACTTCCAAACCGTACTTGAGACTTTCACCTCATACGGCTCCTGATGTCGATACCCCTTTTTTCATTAGGAACAGGGCTACAACCCCCTGCTTTCGTACTTCAACTTTCAAAGCTATATGCCTGCGTTAGTCTTTAAACTCGCTGCCATTAAACTCCTACTAATCGCAGTATCTATATCCACACCGTGACTAGTGGGCATATCCTAACCATTACAGTTAGGCATTAGCTTTCAGTCACATCCTTTCCCCTTCAAGGCATACGCTTACACTTTTCACGCTCTGCCGTGGGGCAGAGCCAATGAGGGGTTTAAACGTTCCATCTATGCGGGCATTCCATCTTTAGATTCGTCCTGTCCACCGGGGTACTTTAAAGGTCTGTGCACAACTCTCGTTGCTTTTGGGTAACTCAGTTAGACTCCCACTTTTCCCCTTGCCCTTTTGAGCGCAGCGTATCAACCTGTTTTCGCTACTCACTCATTACGATGGTTCAAGTCAGACATTCGGTTTCCCTAATCATGGATGATTGGCAGTGGTCGCGTATGGTAGTAGGTTCTACTTCACGCCTTCCGTTCCCCGCTTCAATTTGACGGGTGTGAGCCTTGAAACTGGGGGTGGCTACCGCCGTTACTCTCAACTTCCTGCTGTACATAACACCAGCGTTCAGCCTTGACCTTGAGTCTCTTGGCCTTTATCTGATTCTAAATCCAATTTAGCCCAGATAATTGGAACACATAGATAGTTATGGGATGGTCAGGTACGCTCACCTTATATTCTACCAAGGGGTAGAAGTCCCACTAGGAGATGATTTCAGGCATTGCAGCCCTATTTCACTCCTAAACGTCTCGCACACCGCCGTTACTCTCAACCTTACGTTATACTCAAGGGTTCACAACTTCCCTCTTTCTTTCGCTTAGTCTTGACCTTGAGTCTCTCTGCCTTATCTGGTTGTCGAAGCCAGATGTTGAGACACATAGATAGTTATGGGATGGTCAGGCGAGCACTCCTTATATCCAACCAAGGGGTTGGAGTCCCACTAGGAGGTTATTTCAGGCATTGTAGCCCTATTTGGTCTCCTAAACGTTTCGCACAATTGGATTGAGTGTGTGACAGATTCGAGTTTTTTCAGGTTTGATTTCTAGTCCTACAGGTTTTAGCCATTCGGAAATAGCAGTTTTGCACTGTTCAATGATGTCTAGTGAAGGTGATATCACTACAAAATCATCGGCGTATCTTATGACATTGGCTTGCACCCTGTTCTTTTTCTTGGGATACATTGTTTCTATTAACCTAACCATTCCCAACAGTGCGATGTTGGCGAGTATTGGGCTTATTACCCCTCCTTGGGGTGTCCATGCTTCTGTATCCTCGAATACGCCATTATCTAGCACACCTGCTTTTAGCCATTGTTTCAGGTCTCTTTTCAAGCTGCTTGGACAATGAATTGTGGACAGTAGGTAATCATGGTTAATTCTATCAAAGCATTTCGCTATATCCGCATCAAGAACATAGTATTGTCCCTGATTAATGGCAGTGTAAATCCTGCAAATTGCATCGTGGGTTGACCTACCAGGTCTAAACCCATAGCTTGTGCCTTCAAATCTCGCTTCCCATTCGGGTTCGAGTGCCGATTTAACCAAGGCTTGCCTGGCTCTATCTTGGATTGTAGGAATCCCTAGCGGGCGTTTTTCATCCCTACCAGGTTTTGGTATCCATACTCTCCTAAGTGCTTTTGCTTTGAGGTTTCCTTTGATTTTCTCAGTCAGTTCAAACCTTTGTTTAGGGGAGATTGTGATAGCCCCATCAACTCCAGCCATTCTTTTTCCTTGACCCGCTTGGGGGGCGGGTTTATTAAGCTGACTGTTGGGAAGCATGGCTGACCGTGGAACCCGCCCCTACAGCCGCACTACTAAGAGTCGGGCATAGTATGATTTCACCAATAGACGTTGCAACCTTCTAACCTTTGCATCCTGTCCCGATTTAGCTGCTTGATATGTCCTCTTTTGGAGTTTGAAAACTTTTCGCTGGACTTTCGCCCATGGGATAGCTTTCCATGCGTTTTTCGTAGTCTTGATTGGTCTGGACTTGCCAAAGCCGTTCTTTAAACTCGCTTGCGCCATTTGTGCTCCTACTTGACTCTATTCTTACAATCAAACCGTGACCCGTTAGCATATCCCTGTCATTACAGCCGGGCGTTGGCTTTTGGTCACATCTCACACCCTCTAGGACTTGCGGTTACACTTTTCCCTACTGAGGTATCGACCATACTCTCAGAGTCCAGGAGGGCTTAAAACGTTCCGTTTATATGGGCATTCCATCTTTAGATTTGTCCTTTCCACCGGGGTACTTTTAAAGGTCTGTGCAGGTAGCTCGATAATTATCCTGCTTTTCCCCTTGCCCTTTTGGACGTAGCGTATCACCCCTCTTTCGCTGCTGAATAATTACGGTGGTTCAAGCCAGACATTCGGTTTCCCTAATCATGGATGGTTGGCGCTTAATCTCGATTCTGGTGTTGGGGTACACCTTCGAGTTCTTATTCCCCGCTTCAATCTGACGGGTTGTGAATCCTGAAATTGGGGGAATCGCCGTGACCCTCATCTCTGTTTCGTTACGTTTCCGTTATGTTAAGAATTGTTACGAATTGTTACAGAGTGTATTGACCTTGGGTTTCCTGCCTGAATTGGGTATCGTATGATACAAATTTTTGGTACATATAAACAGTTATGGGGATGGTCAGAAGTGCGCTTCTTATATCCAACCAAGGGGTTAAAGTCCCCATCAGGCGGTTATTTCGGGTGTTTTAACCCTATTTCATGCCTGAACGTTTCGCACTATCGAGATTATTCTAGGTTATCCTTGCCAGTTCCACATAATCAATAGTGTTTCTGATAACTATGGGGTTCAGCAATTCTCATTTTGGCGAAAACCTGTTCAAGTCCCCAGCATCCCTGTATCGTAATGACATCCAAGAAACCCAGGAGCGCCAGAGCCGTTGAAAAAGCCAGGTGGCTTTGAGACTCTAGTCGGTTCTTTCCGCCAGTGCTTGTCATCGCTACCGGACAAGCGCCGGGGTAAAAATCGCCGCTATGGAATGGAGGATGCCGCTTTAAGTGCGTTTAGTGTGTTTTTTACTCAAACTCCGTCGTTTCTGGCTTATCAACGTCTGATGGAGGGGAGTAAAGGCAAGAGCAATGCCCAAAGTCTGTTTGGAGTTCATCGAATTCCCTGTGATAACCAGATTCGGGACTTATTAGATGCCGTGTCCCCAGAGCACCTGTTTCCAGTGTTTGAGGATATCCTACAAGTCTGGGAAGCCCAGGGGCAGTTAGAAGACTTCCGTTGCCTAGGGGACAGTCTATTAGTCGCGTTGGATGGCACCGAATACTTCAGTTCCGACCAAATTCACTGTCCCCACTGTTCAACGCGCACCCAGAAGTCAGGAAAAACCCATTACTTCCATAGTGTTGTCACTCCAGTCATCGTCTGTCCGGGACAGAATCATGTGATTCCCTTAGTCCCCGAATTTATCGTGCCCCAAGATGGTCATGATAAGCAAGACTGTGAGAATGCCGCCGCCAAACGCTGGCTATCGAGGCAAGAACAATGCTTGAGGGCTTTGAATGTCACGGTTTGAGGGGATGACCTCTATTGCCACCAACCGTTGTGTCAGCAGTTTTTAGAGCAGCAACTTAACTTCATCGTCGTCTGTCGCCCCGAGTCTCATACTACCCTCTATGAACACCTAGAGGGCATCGAACTCCCGACCCTCACGACCAAGAAGTGGACTGGTAAAGTCGAGAAAACCTATACCTACCGCTATCTCAACGGAGTCCCCCTCAAAGATAGCGATGAGGCGCTGTTGGTTAACTGGTGCGAACTTACTGTCACCACCGCTGATGGCCAGGTAACCTATCACAACTCCTTGGCCACGAATTATCCTCTCAGCGATGAGAATGTAGCCGAGGTGGTTCGGGCCGGGCGGACTCGTTGGAAAGTTGAGAATGAGAACAACAACACTCTCAAGACCAAGGGCTACCATCTCGAACACAATTTTGGCCATGACAAGCAGCATCTTTCTTCCTTGCTCCGGACCATCAACATCCTCTCGCTGCTCTTCCACACCCTGCAGGAGTTGCTCGATAACAAGTACCAGTTGCTACGAGCGCACTTACCGAAGCGCCAAACCTTCTTTAATGATTTGCGCGCGCTTACCCAGACTGTACTTCGACAGTTGGGACCACCTTCTGACCTTTATGCTTGAGGGTCTCGAGTTAGACATCCCACCCGATAGCAGTTGAATTTCCAAAATGAGAATTGCTGCCTGTGGTAGGTTGAAATAGTTGCTAATTGCGATCGCTGACAACTGAGAGTTTGCCAAGGAGACTACCTGGCACTTGACGACCTTTGAGGGTGTAACTATAATGTAATTACATCCTGCTTTTCAAGCCATCCCAGCATGAGCAAAGTGATTAGAACCCGAATCGTTAAAATTGGCAACTCCCAAGGTGTGCGTATTCCTAAACTGCTTTTAGAGCAAAGTGGTATTCAGACAGACGTTGAAATCGAAGTGGAGGGCGATCATCTCACGATTCGCAACGCACGACGGTTACGCACAGGCTGGGAGCAAGCCTTTGCAGCAATGGCGAAAGAACAAGATGATGTTCTTCTCGATCCAGTCAACAGTACCGATTGGGAGCAAAGCGAATGGGAGTGGTAGCCAAGCGTTTCGATGTTTTTTTGGTTAATCTTGACCCCACAATTGGCAGTGAAATTCAGAAAACACGACGCTGTGTGATTATCTCACCGGATGAAATGAACGGTTATATTGCCACGGTGATTATTGCACCAATGACGACAAAAGGGAAAGCCTACCCGACGCGAATTGCCTGCCAGTTTCAGGGTAAGGAAGGGCAAATTGTTCTGGACCAAATCCGCACCATCGATAAAGCTCGATTGGTCAAAAAACTGGGTAAAATTAGTCCGGATGAGCAAAGAGGCGTTCTCAACACCTTGGCTGAGATGTTTTCCGAATGAGCCAAGGGACGGCGCGCTCGCTCTACCCTGATCTAATCCTAGGTCATCAGTGCGAGAATCCCAGAGAGGCTCTCTGATATGGTGGGCCTTGAGTATCCCGACATCTCGAACCGCTGGATTATAATACCTAATACTTGCTAAAATACAAAACCGAGGTCACACTGATCATTATTCAAAACCTTTGAACCATAATTTGGACAATGACGAGTACCCAACAACGCGCCGCCCTGCAACGCCAAATCTGGCAAATCGCCAATGATGTGCGCGGCTCAGTCGATGGCTGGGATTTTAAGCAATATGTACTCGGCACGCTGTTTTACCGTTTTATCAGTGAAAACTTTACTAGCTACGCGGAGGGCGACGATGACGGCATCGACTATGCCAAGCTGTCCGATAGTGATATTCCTGACGACTTCAAAGATGATGCCATCAAAACCAAAGGCTACTTTATTTATCCCAGCCAGTTGTTTGCTACGATCGCCGCTAGTGCAAACACTAACGAAAGCCTGAACACTGACCTAGCTGCGATTTTTGCGGCGATTGAAAGCTCTGCCAATGGCTACCCCTCCGAGCCAGATATCAAAGGGCTGTTTGCTGACTTTGACACCACCAGCAACCGCCTCGGCAACACGGTTAAAGATAAAAACCTGCGCTTGGCTGCGGTACTAAAAGGGTTGGCAGGGCTGGATTTTGGTGGTTTTGATGCCAGCCACATCGATATGTTTGGCGATGCCTATGAGTTTCTGATCTCCAACTATGCCGCTAATGCGGGTAAATCGGGGGGCGAGTTTTTTACACCGCAGCAGGTTTCCCGGTTGATTGCCCAGCTTGCCATGCATCAGCAAACCAGTGTTAATAAAATTTATGACCCCGCCTGTGGTTCGGGTTCGCTGCTGTTGCAGGCTAAAAAGCATTTTGATGATCACCGGATTGAAGAAGGTTTTTATGGGCAGGAAATTAACCATACTAACTACAACTTGGCGCGGATGAATATGTTTTTGCATAACATCAATTACAACAAGTTTAATATTCAGTTGGGCAATACGTTAACTGACCCGCATTTTGGGGATGAGAAGCCCTTTGATGCGATCGTCTCTAACCCGCCCTATTCGGTGAAGTGGGTTGGGAGTGATCACCCGACCCTGATTAATGACGATCGCTTTGCGCCTGCGGGGGTGCTTGCGCCTAAGTCTAAGGCTGATTTTGCTTTTGTGCTGCATTGCTTGAGTTATTTATCTAGCAGTGGTCGCGCGGCGATCGTGTGCTTCCCTGGTATTTTTTACCGTGGCGGTGCGGAAGCCAAAATCAGAAAGTATCTGGTAGATAACAACTACGTTGAAACGGTGATTGCCCTCGCGCCTAATCTGTTTTTTGGTACTACGATCGCTGTGACGGTTTTGGTGCTATCTAAGGACAAGCCGGACTCTACCACCCAGTTTATTTATGCTAGTGGCTTGTTTAAAAAAGAAACGAATAATAACACCCTGACCGATGACCATATTGCGGAAATTATGGGGGTGTTTGATAGCAAAGAAAACGTTGATCACTTTGCCCGATCAGTGCCTTTTGAAGAGATTGCCGCTAATGATTACAATCTGTCGGTTAGTAGCTATGTGGAAGCCAAGGATACTCGCGAAAAAGTTGATATTACCCAGCTTAATGCTGAGTTAAAAACTACTGTGGCGAAGATTGATCGCTTGCGGGCTGAGATTGATGCGATCGTGGCGGAGATTGAAGGATGAATTTTCTGGAAAAGCTATTGGATGGCGTTGAGGTGGAGTGGAAACTGTTAGGTGACGTGGCGCAATATTCACCAACGCGAGTTGATTCCTCTAAACTCGATGCGACCTCGTTCGTGGGAGTGGACAATCTTGTCGCTGATAAAGGTGGGCGTGTTGATGCAAGCTATTTTCCTAACACTGACCGTTTGACATCATATGAGCCAGGAGACATCCTCCTCGGCAATATTCGCCCATATCTCAAGAAAGTGTGGAAGGCAACCAATTCAGGTGGTTGTAGTGGTGACGTTCTTGCGGTACGAATTTTAGGTCAGTGTAAAAAAAATGTTAGTGCGGATTTTCTCTACTATCTATTGTCATCAGATGAATTTTTTTTGTACAACATGCAGCACGCGAAAGGCGCAAAGATGCCACGCGGAAACAAAGCAGCAATTTTGAATTATCAAATCCCTATCCCGTGCCCGGACAACCCCGAAAAATCGCTGGCTATTCAAGCCTAAATCGTGCGGATCTTGGACACTTTTACAGCACTGACCGCCGAACTGACCGCCGAACTGACCGCCGAACTGACCGTCCGCCAAAAACAATACAACTACTACCGCGATCAGTTGTTGACCTTTGAAGAAGGTGAAGTGGAGTGGAAGCCTTTGGGGGAGATTGGGGAGTTTATTCGCGGAAAACGTTTCACCAAGGCAGATTACGTGGATGACGGCATACCAGCTATTCACTACGGCGAAATTTACACACACTATGGAGTTGCAGCCTCGCATACGCTATCACAGGTTCGCGCTGAAATGGCAGCATCCTTATGCTATGCAGAACCGGGCGATGTTGTAATGACAGGTGTGGGTGAAACTGTTGAAGATGTTGGTAAGGCTGTTGCATGGATAGGAAGTGAAAAAGTAGCTATTCACGATGATAGTTGGGCTTTTCGTCATTCAATTAATCCAAAATTTGTGTCCTATGTGATGCAAACAACTGCATTTATCAATGAGAAGGCAAAACATGTATCTAGTGGAAAAGTTAATCGGTTATTAATTAATGGAATTAAAAAAGTCCCAATCCCAATCCCATACCCAAACGATCCTAAAAAATCGCTCGAAGAACAAGCCCACATTGTCGCCATCCTCGACAAATTCGACACCCTTACCCATTCCATTAGCGAAGGCTTGCCCCATGAAATTGCCTGGCGCCAAAAGCAATACGAATATTACCGCGACTTACTGCTCACCTTTCCCAAAAAGGAGGAGAAACAATGCGCAAGCGACTAACTTCTAAAGTTAAGCACTTGCATAGGCGTTAAACGCCCTTGCTCTGTCTTGTCAAAATCTTTATCAAAACTCACAATAGTAGCCTCCTCAAGCTCGCCAGCAGCATATTGGTAGGCATCATCAAAATCGAGACTAAAGCGATCCATTATTTCTACAACTCTCCTCATTTTGTTGGTAGGAATGCTCGCCAGTAGAACATTAGAGTCAATCAAAACATCATCCACAAATTTTACAAAAACATCTCTTTGCTTTAGCCGATTGCAAATCACTCCAATGGAATGCAAGGTAAAATCAGTCATACATATATCAGACGGCGAGAGCGTATTAAGTAACTCCGCAACAACTTCTGCCTCTTCTTGCCCCAACAAACGTTCTAGCCAAATGTTCGTATCTAGAAGAAACACTAGCCATTTCTCCATTTTCTCCATTCAACGGAAAGATGCTGTAGCTCAACGGATGTGTAACCATCTGCTTTTAGCATTCCTGCCCAATCTTGCCGTAATTTAGTCTTGCCATTTTTAGCAAAAGGAGCACTCGCAAAATCAACACTTGATGATTTAGGTAAAGGTTGAGAGGATATATACTTCTGTTTCAAAAAAATGATGAGGCTGACTACTTGGTTTTGTGCTTCAGCAGGCAAAGACAAAAAATCATCTAGAATTTCTTGATTTGTCATGGTTATACCGTCTAAACAGAACAACACATTTTTCATTGGGTCTGTCTATTATACCAATTTATTTTAGAAGCCGAGTTTGAATTTGTCCCGTAGTCTGTGGAATAGATGCTAAGGATTGTGTTGCCAATGGTGTTACAAGTTAAAGTAAGGGAAAGACTAGCAGAGTAAACGTTTTTGGAGGACAAGAAACAATGACCCACTACAACACCATTGCCGAATCCAATAACTTTATCATTCTGGATCAATACACCAAAATACCGCAGAGCGATAGTTACCAAAGCGAAAGCGATTTACAGCGCGAATTTATTCGGGATTTAGTTAATCAAGGCTATCATTACCTGCCTAAATTAACCAACCCGCAAGCCATGTTACCCAACGTGCGCGAGCAGTTGCAGACCCTCAATAATGTGCAGTTTACCGATAGCGAATGGCAGCGCTTTGTAGAAACCTTTTTAGATAAACCCGGCGACAGCATTATTGATAAAACCCGCAAAATCCATGAAAACTATATCCATGATTTTGTATTTGATGATGGTCGCATTCAAAACATCTACCTGCTGGACAAAAAGAACCTTCCCCGCAACAAAGTACAAGTGATCGAACAATTTGAACAAAAGGGGACCCAAGCCAACCGCTACGATGTCACCATCTTAGTCAACGGCTTGCCCCTCGTGCAAATCGAACTCAAAAAACGCGGCGTGGCAATTCGTGAAGCCTTTAACCAAATCCATCGCTACAGCAAAGAAAGCTTTAACGCCGAACATTCCCTCTATAAATATTTGCAACTGTTTGTTATTTCCAACCGAACCAATACCCGCTACTTTGCCAACACCACCCAGCGCAATAAAAATAGCTTTGACTTCACCATGCACTGGGCGAAAGCGGATAACACCCTGATTAAAGACCTGAAAGACTTTACCGCCACCTTTTTTGAGAAAAACACCCTCCTCAGTGTCCTGTTGAAGTATTCCGTGTTTGATGTAAATAACACCTTGCTGGTGATGCGCCCCTACCAGATTGCGGCCACCGAGCGCATTTTATGGAAAATCAACAGCGCCTACCAAGCCAAACACTGGAGCCGTCTTGAGGGCGGCGGCTGTATCTGGCACACCACAGGCTCCGGCAAAACCCTAACCAGCTTCAAAGCCGCGCGGCTGGCGACGGAGCTAGATTTTATCGACAAAGTGTTTTTTGTGGTTGATCGCAAAGACCTCGACTACCAAACCATGAAAGAATATCAACGCTTTTCGTCCGATAGCGTGAATGGCTCTGACAGCACTGCGGGGCTGAAGCGTAATCTGGAGAAAGATGACAATAAAATCATCGTTACCACGATCGACAAACTCAATAACCTGATGAAAACCGAAAGCGACCTAGCCATCTATAAAAAGCAAGTCGTGTTTATTTTTGATGAATGCCACCGCAGCCAGTTTGGTGAGGCGCAGAAGAACTTACGGAAAAAATTTAAACGGTTTTATCAGTTTGGATTCACTGGCACGCCCATTTTTCCGCAAAACGCCCTGGGCGCAGACACCACCGCCAGCGTCTTTGGTCGTGAATTGCATTCCTATGTAATCACGGACGCGATCCGTGATGAAAAAGTGCTGAAGTTCAAGGTGGACTACAACGATGTTCGTCCCAAGTTCAAAGCGATTGAAACGGAGCAAGATCAGCAAAAACTGAGCGCCGCCGAAAACAAACAAGCCCTGTTACACCCCGATCGCATCCGCGAAATTGCCCAATACATCCTCAGTAACTTTCGCCAAAAAACCCACCGCTTGCAAGCAGGCGGCAAAGGCTTTAATGCCCTCTTTGCTGTCAGCAGTGTGGACGCAGCCAAGCTGTATTATGAAGCCTTTAAAAAATTGTAAAAAGATCATGATCGCCCCCTGAAAATTGCTACCATTTTCTCCTTCGCCGCCAATGAAGAACAAGCAACCGTGGGTGAAATTTCGGATGAAAGCTTCGACGTATCCGCCATGAACAGCAGCGCCAAAGAATTTTTAAGTGCGGCAATTAGCGACTATAACGCCCTGTTCAAAACTAACTTCAGCGTCGATAGCAACGGTTTTCAAAACTACTACCGCGATTTAGCTAAGCAAGTCAAAGCCAAAGAAATCGACCTGCTGATCGTGGTGGGGATGTTCCTAACAGGATTTGATGCGCCGACCCTCAATACCCTATTTGTAGACAAAAACCTGCGCTATCACGGGTTACTACAAGCCTATTCCCGCACCAACCGCATTTATGATGCCACCAAAACCTTTGGCAATATCGTCACCTTCCGCAATTTAGAACAAGCCACCATTGACACCATTACCCTATTTGGCGATAAAAACACCAAAAACGTGGTGCTGGAAAAAAGCTATCAGGAATATATGGGCGGCTTTACCGATGTGGTCACGGGTGAAGCACGGCGTGGCTTTATCGAGGTGGTGGCAGAATTAGAACAGCGTTTTCCCAACCCCGACGAAATTGTCTTAGAAAAAGACAAAAAAGACTTTGCCAAGCTGTTTGGTGAATATTTGCGGGTTGAAAATGTGCTGCAAAACTACGATGAATTTGCCAACCTAAAAGCCTTGCAGCAGGTCGATACAAATGACCCAGCAGCGGTTGAAGCCTTTAAAGCAGACCACTATTTAAGTGATGAAGACCTGACAGCCCTGCAAGCCATCAAGATTCCTACCGAGCGCACCATTCAAGATTACCGTTCCACCTACAACGATATCCGCGACTGGCTACGCCAAGCAAAAGTAAGCCGCGAAAAAGAAACCTCTACCATCGACTGGGATGACGTGGTGTTTGAAGTAGATTTGCTGAAATCCCAAGAGATCAACCTAGATTACATTCTTGAGCTAATTTTTCAGCAGAATAAGAAGAATAAAAGTAAGGATGAATTGATCCAAGAAGTGCGCCGCTTGATTCGGGCTAGCTTGGGCAATCGAGCGAAAGAGAGCCTGATTGTGGATTTTATCAATCAAACTAATCTCGATGAGATGGCCGATAAAGCCAGCATCATTGATACGTTCTTCCAATTTGCCCAAGCCGAGCAAGCCCGCGAAGCAGAGGAATTGATTCGTTCAGAGGGCTTGAATGAGGCAGAAGCCAAGCGCTATATCAGTGCCTCACTAAAACGCGAGTTTGCCAGCGAGAATGGGACTGAGTTAAATTCAACACTGCCTAAAATGAGTCCGCTTAATCCACAATACAAAACCAAAAAGCAGAGCGTTTTCCAGAAAATCTCGGCGTTTGTTGAGAAGTTTAAAGACGTAGGCGGGCAGATTTAGGACTGCCCATGCACGAAAAAACGATGAGGATTGGAGATTTGCAACAAGTTTGGTACACAGTTTTACCCACTTGGACTCTCTATACAGAAGATTTTGGGTATTCAGATATTGATGGGCTAAAAAATTGTCAATCCTTGGCTGAGATGTTTTTCCAATGAGCCAAGGGACGGCGCGATCGCTCTACCCTCATCACCCAAACCCCAACGGCGCGATCGCTCCTTACCCCGACGATAAACGATGCTTTAGGCAGTATGCTAAACTAAAAGTCTATTTATTCGATGTCACTAAAAGATGACGTGCGAGACGTTCAGGCATGAAATAGGGCTGAGATACCCGAAATAGCTGCCTGGTGGAGATTTCAGCCCCTTGGTTGAATACAAGAGGCTTGCCTCTGACCATCTCCATAACTGTTTATATGTCCCAACGTTTGGTATAGAAATATACAAAACAAGGCAGGGAACCCAAGGTCAAAACGAACTAACTCATACAAATTCCTTATAGGAAGCCCAWAAATGGATAAGTAAAGTTAGGAAATTAGGGTAACGGCGATAGCCACCCCCAGTTTTGGGAATCACAACACCAGGATTGAAGCGGGGAACGGAAGGCGTGAAGTAGAACCTACTACCAAAATGCGACAACT
>NZ_PKGG01000434.1:0-1723 GCF_046480465.1 Arthrospira sp. PCC 8006 | reverse complement strand
AAAGAGACCCGGATTTTCTCTCCATATAGCGACTCGCCAACTTAAATCGGTTTAAGGATTAGGTCAAGAATGAGTCCAAAAATTATTGTATAGACGGGAGTTTGAATCGCTTTTCTCCTGCCCAACGATAACTTCGGGATTCATGCTTAATATAGAACTAGACCCAGAAACCGGATTTCTTGGTATTTTGCTACAAAGGTAAACGATCGCCTTTTGTCCAATCAGCGGCAAGCCAACGCCAAGCAGCCGACCATTGGCAAGCTGAAGGAGTCGGCACCGCCTCTGGCGGCAATTCGGGAGAATTGGCGAGGATTAGGTTTTCAGGTTTGAGTTAGTGTTCGTCTTTTTCAACTAGGAGATAGCTATGATTGCAGCCAAAGAAAAAGGGCCGTACTTTACGCCGGAGGAGTATTTTGCTTGGGAGGAGCAACAACTCGAAAAGCATCAGTTAATCGATGGTCGCGTGTATGCGATGACGGGTGGTACCAGAAATCATAGTGATGTGGCTGGTAACTTTTTAGCGATTATCAAGCCTCATCTCCGAGGCAGTGGTTGTAAAACCTACAATTCTGATTGTCGCGTAAATGTTCTCAACACTGACAACTATATCTATCGAGATCTGAGTGTTGCCTGCGATCCGAGAGACAATTCTAGCGCCCAATACATTACCTATCCCTGTCTAATTGTCGAGGTTTTATCCCCCAGCACTGAGGCTTATGACCGGGGCAAGAAGTTTGAAATGTACCGCCAAAATCAGAATTTGGTGGATTATTTATTAGCCAGTTCGGAGGAGATTGCGATCGATATGTATCACCAAAACGAGGCGGGGGATTGGTTAATTCTGAGCTATCGACCCGGCGATGTTGTCGAGCTAAAAAGTATTGGATTAAGTGTGCCGATAGAGGAGTTTTACGAAGAGGTTGTGTTTGAGCCATCGTCTAATGCGGTTTAGTGTACAAGATGGATGACTCCAGTGCGATCACCCATATCTCCACCCGCCACCCCCACCAAAGCAGCCTCAAACCGTGTAACTTCCTGGGTGTTAGAATAATCCCTAATGTTCCAGGCATCAATATGAAGTTCGAGCGCGACACTATCGTAAAATTAACCATCGGTAGCGGGTGCGTCCTGGGTAGCTTGGCGTTCCCCCCCCGTATCGCCGCAGAAGGGATGGTCTGGGGAAACATCTTAGCCACGGCGTTAGGGAATGTGGCGGCGGGGAATACGGCTAATGCTGTTGATGCTTTAATCGATGCACGAGAGGGGAGAGTTTCCCTAGAAAATCAGGATTTAACCAAAGCAGTCGGGAAAGCGATTCTCTACGAGACGCTACGCGAACGCCGCCGTTATCACCCTCGCAGCCAAACAACAGCGGGGCAAAACCCGCGAATATCTCGAAAAAATCGCCGCCCAAGCCAAGGATAACTGGGTTGCGATCGCCCAACAGGAACTAGCCAAACAACGTTACCCCGACCTGCGAGAAGCCAAACTCGACCAATTCCTTACCCCCCAAGAATACCAAAGCGGGGCAAAACCCGCGAATATCTCGAAAAAATCGCCGCCCAAGCCAAGGATAACTGGGTTGCGATCGCCCAACAGGAACTAGCCAAACAACGTTACCCCGACCTGCGAGAAGCCAAACTCGACCAATTCCTTACCCCCCAAGAATACCAACTCACCCAACAAGGGAACCTCACCGTCACCGCATGGGGCGATATTTTTA
>NZ_PKGG01000078.1:0-21505 GCF_046480465.1 Arthrospira sp. PCC 8006 | reverse complement strand
TTATGACTTATCTATCTGACGCACCCTACCCATCAGGTTAAAATTATGATTTATCTATCTGACGCATCCTAACTCTACACCCCAATCAAGCCATGTCTAATTATCGTCGATTATTTGTTCCAGGCGCAACCTACTTTTTTACCCAAGTCACCTATAAAAGGAACCCTTGGCTATGTACTGAAATTGGACGGGAAGGTTTACGAACAGGATTCCAAAGATTGCAAAAAATATATCCTTTTTCTTTAGATGCGATCGCTCTATTACCTGATCACTTTCATTGTATTTGGACACTACCAGAAGGTGATAAAAATTATCCGATGCGATGGCGATATTTAAAAAGTTTTGTGACGCGCAGCTGTAGCCATAAACTCAAACTAAGCACGGAAGTAACTCTCTCTCGTCACAAGCGGAAAGAGAGCAATTTATGGCGGCGATATTGGGAGCATTTAATCAAAGACGAAGAAGATTTTGAGAATTGCTGTGATTACATTGATTATAATCCGGTCAAGCATGGTTTATGTGAATCTCCTAAATATTGGAAATTTTCTAGCTTTCATCGGTTGGTAAAACAAGGTGTATATTCGGTTGATTGGGGTGTCAATGAATTGATTAAGTTTTCAGGATATTTTGGTAAAATGTCAAATTTTGAAAATTGTGAGTCAGACCAATAGACAATATGAAAATGGTGCGTCAGACCTCAACATCTCAGGTGACAATTATGATTTATCTCTCTGACGCACCCTACCCACCAATCATGATTTATCTATAGGATGCACCTTACCCATTTTGGTCTGGGGAATATATAATGGTTGAAATTATCAATTTATCTGTCTGAGGTCTCCTACCAACTGACCCATCAACCCCAAATTAGCAAGTTCTCCATGGTAATATATGATGAAGATTATTAAAACTGCGTTTTATGTAAAAATTGCCCTAGGTATAGTGGCTTCCCTGTTCAGTCAGCAAGTAGCTGATGCGAGTTTACCCAGGACTACAGATACTCAAGAAACCTGTGATATTTTAGTGTTTGGTGGTGGACTAGCAGGCGCAGCCACAGCCTATGAAGCATTATTAGCAGGTCGGACAGTTTGCTTAACTGATATCACGGACTGGGTAGGGGGTCAAATTTCCTCCCAGGGAACCTCTGCTTTAGATGAAAGACAAACTCAAAGATCCTTATTATTTTTCCCGCGAGGATACCTAGAATTGCGCGATCGCATTAAAGAAAAATACGGCATCCTTAACCCTGGTGGTTGTTGGGTAAGCGAGTCTTGTTTCCGACCTTATAACGGTCACGCGATTTTATCATCAATGCTAGAAGATGCGGCAAAACAGGGAAAAGGGACTTTAAAATGGTTTCCTAATACTGTTCCTAAATATGTGGAAATAGCAGATCGAAAAATTCTCAGTGCGATCGCCATTCAACATCAAGCCGCCCCCGGTACACCCCCCCTAAATACCGAACCCCTATCCCAAATTATTGAAGATGCTTACACTTGGGAAGACTCACCCCGTCTCACCAAAACCATTATCGAATTTCTCCCCGCCAACACAGATAAACAAGCCGCTAACTGGTATGTGGTAGAAGCCACAGAAACCGGGGAAATTATCGGCATGACCAATATTCCCCACAACTTGGGTATAGACCCACGCAACCCCCTAGAACCCACCTCCTCCAGCGTCACCGGAGACCCCTATTGCACCCAGGGTTTCACCTATACTTTCGCCATGAAAGCCCTCGCCGAGCCAGAACCCATCGAAAAACCACCATTTTACGAACGCTATGCGCCCTACTACAGCTATGAATTGCAGCGATTAGCCAATTTTACCCTAGTGTTTACTTACCGTCGCATTCACACCGAAAACCCAGAAGGACCTTTTCACCCCGACCCACGCAGGTGGACCATTTATCCTGGGGATATCTCCATGCAAAACTGGACTTGGGGCAATGACTACCGCCCTGGAACCTCTCAGGACAATTTAATCCTAACTCCCCGACAACTAGCCGCCAGCGGGCAGCTAGAACCCGGAAATTGGATGGGCGGACTACGGGTGCAGTCCTTGCAATATGGCGAAGAAAATGCCAAGGGTTTCTTTTATTGGTTAGTGAAAGGGACTACTGATTCTCAATTGGGCGATGGTGTTAAAAATATCTACCCTAATCATCGATTTTTGAGAGGATTTGATCAGCCCATGGGAACCGCCCACGGACTCTCTAAGTTTCCCTATATGCGAGAGGCGCGCCGGATTATTGGTCGCCCTTCCTTCGGTCAACCTCAAGGGTTTATGATTTGGGAAACTGATATTTCTCGTAATGATTTTGCCGGGGATTTTTACCGGGAAAATCTCTCGGCTTCAGAATTTAGGGAGTTATGGATGGCTTTGGCGGGGTTGGAATTACCAGCTTTAGTCGCTAGAAATCAAACGGTTGAACAGACTTCCCGCAGAGGGAGATCTACCATTTATCCTGATACGGTGGGTATTGGACATTATGCGATCGATTTTCACCCCTGTATGACTTTAAGCCCCCACGAAACTCCGGGAAATACTGAAAGAGAGGGAGAACGTCTCGGACAAGGACAGGCTTACCCCTTCCAAATTCCTCTCCGGGCTATGATTCCCCAGGAAATTGATAATTTATTGGTGGTGGGTAAAAGTATTGCTACTAGCCATATTGCGGCGGCGGCTTACCGGGTGCATTCCTTTGAATGGTCTTCTGGTGCGGCGGCGGGAATGACGGCGGTTTTTGCTTTTGAAAATGATGTTTTTCCCTATCAATTAGTGGCGGATTTACCAAGGCGATCGCCTTTACTAGATGAGTTACAATGGTTCATCCAAGAAAATGGTAATCCTATCGCATTTCCCCGCACTTCTCTTTTTAACCGTTCTTGGGAAAATTGGAGATGATTTTTTACAGTAGGTTGAAGACCATGGACAATCTGACTCATTAACTCTATTGCATATTAACGATTTAACCCAATTATGAATCAGAATTCCTCGATCGCATTACCAAAAGTTACTGGGAACCCGGTTCAGAAAAATGCGCCTTGGCTGTATGCTTTCTGGAAATTTTCCCGACCTCATACCATTATCGGAACCAGTCTCAGTGTATTGGGGTTATTTACGATCGCATTTAGTGATCAACTTAATCTTACTACATGGGAAAACGCCCCTTTTCTCCCTACACATTTAACCATCCTGCTGATTAGTTGGATAGCCTGTCTGTGTGGGAATATCTATATTGTCGGTCTTAATCAATTAGAAGATATCGAAATAGACGTAATTAATAAACCCGACTTACCTTTAGCTTCTGGGGTATATTCTCGCCGCCAGGGTCAAATTATCGTAGCCACTACAGGGATATTGGCGGTCATTTTAGCAGTGGTTGGGGGGCCTTTTTTAGCAGCTACTGTTGGCATTAGTTTAGTCCTCGGAACCGCCTATTCCCTCCCTCCCATACGCTTAAAAAGATTTCCCGTTTGGGCGGCATTATGTATATTTACAGTGCGGGGGGTGATTGTCAACCTGGGGCTATTTTGTCATTTTAGCCAACAGTTATCAACCCCCCAATTATGGAAAATTCCGGTGATACCCCCCAGCGTCTGGGTGTTAACCCTATTTATTTTGGTGTTTACGTTTGCGATTGCCATCTTTAAGGATATCCCCGATATTGAAGGCGATCGCCAATACCATATTACCACCTTTACCATCCGTCTGGGAACCGTAGCCGTATTTAATCTAGCTAGGGGAGTAATCACCATCTGTTATTTAGGAATGATGGCGGCGGCTTTCCTAATTTATGGGAGTTTAAACCCAGTATTTTTAGTGATAACTAATCTGATATTACTAAGTTTTATGTGGTGGAAAAGCACCAGTGTAGACCTAGGGGATAAACAGGCGATCGCCAATTTTTACCAACTCATTTGGAAACTGTTTTTTCTGGAATATATACTATTCCCCATCGCCTGTTTATTGGGTTAATTCCAAAAATTAGTGATTCCATACCCCAACTCTCGCAGCATCAACCGCAGCAGAGGTAAACTCAGACCAATCACATTAGTATGACAGCCATCTAAACTATCAACAAAAGCCCCCCCTTTCCCTTCAATAGCAAAACATCCCGCACAGTTTAAAGGTTCTCCGGTCTCCACATAAGACCGGATTTCCTCCTCATCAACAGTCGCAAAATGCACATCAGTTATGCGAGATAAAACCAAAAGTTTGGGTTTATTCAAATCCAGCAAAGCATGACCAGTATAAAGCTGTCCCACATGACCACTGAGATTTTGCCAACGGGCGATCGCTTCCGCTTTATCAGCCGGTTTACCGTAAATTTCACCCCCCATCACCAACACCGAATCACAGCCCAAAATTAGCGCATTTTTACCGTTGTCTAAATAGCTAGGGGGATGGTCTTTTAACCGTCTCCCCACAGCTTCCGCTTTGGCTTGAGCGAGTTGTTCTACCAATGCAGTCGGATCATCAATCTGAATGCTAGACTCATCAAAATCACTCTTAATTACTACTGGATCAATTCCCACAGTTTTTAAGAGTCTATATCTGGCTGGGGAAGCAGAAGCCAGGACAAAAGTGATAGCTGAGTCCGCCATATCAGAATCTCCGTTAATAAACAGTAAACGATCGCACCACTTGTTCTAACAGAGTTTTGCTTTTTTGCCAACGCTGTTCACTGGTGGATATATTCAAAGTAAACAACTTACCCCGACTGATAGCAATACTAGCGAAATCATGCCGTTTTTGCTGATTAGGAAGAGTCACAGCATATTCGAGTAAATAGTAAGTATTATTGGTGGATTCTCTTTTCCCAGCATTCAACAACTCTGCTGTCCGACCAGACCCCTCTGGGGCGATCGCATTTTTACTGAGGGTATATCCCACCTCTGTGGGAGTGCCAATTTCCTCTAAACTATCACCCCTAG
The DNA here is from genome assembly GCF_046480465.1 of Arthrospira sp. PCC 8006. Lineage (NCBI taxonomy): Bacteria > Bacillati > Cyanobacteriota > Cyanophyceae > Oscillatoriales > Microcoleaceae > Arthrospira > Arthrospira sp. PCC 8006. The sequence goes on along the minus strand of NZ_PKGG01000078.1, from coordinate 16,565 downwards.
TCACAGAACTAATCACCACACTAACATTTTCCGTCGAGTCGATCATATCGTGAAAAACCACATCCGGTCCATTAGAGACCCTCACCTCTACCCAACCGTTAGGGTAAAGAAACTCATAGCCATCTGCTGTGTCCACAAAACTTTTTAGACCTCCCCCGGTGGCTACACATCCCCCCAGGGTGAGACTAACAACAACTAGGATAATTGATGCAATTCGTTTGAACATTGAAACACATTTCCATTACTGCAAAATCGATGCTTGATCGAGTCTCGATAGACTCTGACAGCGATCGAGAGTATAACCATTGTCCCACTAATCGGCTGTTTAACTCTGGTTAGGTCAAATTTAACTCAACCTGTCGTTGTACATTTATTAAAACTCGATCGCCACGGGTAAGGCTATATTCAGCTTTCCAGACTCCTGGAAGTAGACTAGCGCCAGAATTTCTTTGTCCCACATAGCCCACCCAGGTGAGACTGGGAGATTGAATCCGATCATTATGGTCAACTACCACATTACCTCTGGGGTCAATCATTCTATATTTCACCTCATCCCCCGCTAAAATACCATAGGCTTGTACCCAGAATAATAGGGCGGGAATTTGGGCGGACAATACGGTTTCTGAATGCTTCCCATCCCAAATTTGGTCCATGTCGGGGGGGTCTGTGGAAAATCCCGCCCTAATTAAACCYGTGGGATTATACCCAGAAGGTTGATTCCAAATAGGATCTAAGCTAGTCTGACAACCGGGTGAGGAGGTCGGACCCACAAAAGGATCAACTACCTGTCCATCATGGGTAACGGTGATGTGAACATGGGGAAAGGAGGTTAAACCAGATGTTCCCACCATTCCTAATACTGTTTCAGTATTGACCGGATCGCCTGATTTAACGGCTACACTACCCCGCCGCAGGTGACAATATTGAGTTTCCCAACCTTTTCCGTGGTCAATAACTACCCCATTACCGCATTCTTGACCCTCTACCCTTGACCTTTCCGCTGGATGTCTAATGCGCCGATCTTCGACTCCATCACGGACTCTTAATACTTGACCAGAGGCTGATGCAAATACGGGGACTCCTTCAGCCATCATTCTTTCATCAGGAATCGCAAAATCTGTTCCTTTATGACCATCATAGGTTTGGCGACCACAGCCAAAATCTACGGCTTTGGGACTCGGATCGCGATCGGTGTATAAAATCACTAAACAATCTTTATTTAATTCACATTTAAGGGGTGGAGACAGGCTGACGCTATCTGTGGCGATCGCTACTGTATCCGGTTGGGAATTAAGGCTTAAACTGATTGACGGAGGAACACAACCTATCAGCAGCGATAGTCCTAACCCCAACATAAATAAGCATAGATATCGCAGGTGTTTGAGCATTGGGCAGATGTTGGATATGTCTTATATGTGCCGTTGCTAATTATAGCAAATCCCTAATCGGGTTGGCTGAGGATTACTATTTACGGGGTCTGAGGCTACCAGATGATATGTCGGTAAAAAGTTACTCGATTTATGGGCGGATGGGTGGCAGCCAAAAATGCGTGGAATCAGGATAGTTAAACTCCCATAAAATCCCATTATATTCAGTAATATATAATGGTGGAATTGGGGAAAATTCCGGTGCTAATTCAGTTAAGCGATCGCTAGGAATAGCAAAAGCCAGATGTCTCATTTTTTCGCGTAAATCTGGGGGTGGCTGTTCACCATCATCGTAAATATAGGGGTCTCCCCAAAGAGGGTAAGCGTGCATTCCATTAATACCGACTACCTTTCCCCAACGGTCTAACAGGGGGCCGCCACTCATGCCTTTTTGGATGGGATTAGTATAGCCAATCTGATAACCGTTTTTAAAGGGTTTTTCGGAAAGGAAGGATATTCTACCTCTGGTTAAATTAAATCCTTGATTCCTGGTAGGAGGATATTTTGGATCAGGAAATTTGGCGAGGAATGACTTGGGCTGAAATAGATGATATAATGATGGTTTTGTGTCTCGTAATTTACTATGATTATTGTTAAGGTTAATGGTCTCAATATTATCTCGATCTATCTCCAAATGAAAACCCGCGCCGAAGACTTTATCACCAGGGGAGAGAGTCGCGGAAGGATGGAAAGAGGCGATCGCATAATTGGGGGGAGCCTGAAACTGAATCAGAGCCAAATCTTGTCCTTGTCAGGCATCATTGTTGAGTAAATAGCCTTGATAAATATGACCATCAGGAGTTTGTATTAAATAGGGAGATTCCTCGGTATTGATGACATGATCATTGGTCAATACTGTATATAAATCACCTTCTCTTTTCAGGATGATTCCCGACCCCCAAGCCGACCCAGAAATAATTTTGACTGTAATAGATTCAGCGATCGCCTGCAATTGTTGAGGGCTACAAGGTCGCCACTCACCCTCAACACAGCCCGCAGTTTTAGAGCCAGTGATGACGGTTAACTTATCAGGGATAAAAAAGTAATCTAAATGATGCTGCTCAATTCCCCACAAATTAGCCATTAAAAAAGGCAGTAATAGCATTTAAACTCTCATAAAAAACTGCCATGATTAATTATTCCTGCCTCCGGCTCACGCCACTTACCCATCAACCAAGGAGGCAGAAGCATCAGCCTTTACAAATCAACCCAACGAATGACGGGAAAAGTCCCGCGAGAGTTTCTGACAAAGGTAGTAGGAACATCATCATCACTACGGCCACAGAAAAACTCTTGTTGAACTACTCTATTAGGTCGCTGTAGTAGCTGATGTCGATGGCGCGGAAACTGTGTAATTTCGGTTTCTTCAGCCACTGTGCCATTAGTAACAAAGAAAGAAGCGATCGCCATGGTTGCTCCCGTGGCTAAATTCAATAGATATTTTGGTTTCATTGTCCTTACAACCAGATAACTGAATAGATCAAAATTCCGAACCAGAATTGTTCCGTTGCTTCCAATTAATCCCTAATCGTTTGAGATAGTCCCACCCCCGCTGAGGCCAAACGTGCTGGCGGCCAGTGCGTTCAGCAATCCACTGGGCCACTTTGGGGCCAGACCACGGTCCCCCATCAGGAGCGGGACCCAGCAAAGCCTGCTTGAGTTCCTGTTGCTGTGATTTAGTCAAAAGCGATCGCGCCACAGGGGGCTGGCGATCGCGACTACGGTTTCTCACCGAAGGTGGGCCTTCGTGGTTATAACGGCGGATAATCTCTTTGGCGTAGTCGTAATTTAACCCCACAACTTCTGCTGCTTGCTTGATCGTCCAACCGCTACCCACCAAATGAAGAAGATGCCACCGACGGGACTCAGTAGTATCTCTAGCTTGTCGGTAACGGTTTTTGAGATCATCAACCGATAAATGGGGTTCAATATGAGCCTTTGGTGGCATACCTCCTCATCTCATCATCCATAACACTGGTTGATCTATCGTCAGGCTGGCAAAATTTCCGGATCAAACAAAAATTTAGCGATCGGGAAGGATCAGGTAGTAGAGTGTTACCAATTTTTCGGTAAACTCAAATATTGGAACTAAAACAGAGGAGACCGCATGGCATCGATCTGCGAGTTGCACCAACAACTGGTAAATAAAGAACGCTCTGCTGTGGAAATCACCACCGAAGCGCTCGATCGCATTAACAAATTAGAACCCACACTCAAAAGTTTTCTGTGTATTACCGCAGATCGAGCCTTAGAACAAGCCCGACAGGTTGATGCTAAAATCGCCGCCGGAGACGAAATCGGATTATTAGCAGGCATTCCCATAGCCGTCAAAGATAATATGTGTACGGAAGGGATTACCACCACCTGTGGCTCGAAAATTCTCGCGAACTTCGTGCCTCCCTATGAGTCCACTGTGACCACGAAACTCATAGAAGCCGGAGCAGTTATACTCGGAAAAACTAACCTAGATGAGTTTGCGATGGGAAGTTCCACCGAAAACTCAGCCTTTCAAATCACCGCTAACCCTTGGGATATAACCAGAGTTCCCGGAGGGTCCTCTGGCGGGTCAGCAGCAGCCGTAGCAGCCAACGAGGCAGTAGTTGCCCTTGGTTCGGATACAGGGGGTTCCATTCGTCAACCAGCCTCATTCTGTGGAGTTGTAGGCATGAAACCCACCTATGGGCTAGTATCGCGCTATGGGTTGGTAGCTTATGCCTCTTCGTTGGATCAGATTGGCCCCTTTGGTCGCACGGTCAAAGACGCAGCCATTTTATTAAATGCGATCGCCGGTTACGACCCCAAAGACTCCACCAGCCTTAATGTAGATATCCCCGACTATACCGATTTTTTAAAGCCCTCCCTTAAACCCAGAAGTAAAATCAAAATTGGGGTAATTAAAGAAACCTTCGGGGAAGGCTTAGATCCCGTAGTAGAACAAGCCGTTACTAAAGCGATCGATGTTCTGCAAAGCCTAGGCGCAGAAATTCAGGTCATCTCCTGTCCTCGGTTCCGCTATGGTCTGCCCACCTACTATATTATCGCCCCCAGCGAGGCTTCCGCTAATCTCGCCCGCTATGACGGGGTTAAATATGGTTTCCGCACTCCTGATGCTGATAACCTGATTGAGATGTACGCCAAAACCCGCGCCGAAGGTTTTGGGGCCGAAGTAAAACGTCGGATCATGATAGGAACCTATACTTTGTCTGCTGGTTACTATGATGCCTATTATCTGAAAGCCCAAAAAGTCCGAACCCTGATTAAACAAGATTTCGATCGCGCTTTTACCCAAGTAGAGGTCTTAGTTTGTCCTACCTCTCCGACTACCGCTTTTCAAGCCGGAGAAAAAACCTCTGACCCCCTGAGTATGTATCTGTCCGATCTGATGACAATTCCCGTCAATTTAGCCGGTTTACCGGCCATCAGCGTTCCCTGTGGATTTGACAGCCAGGGTCTCCCCATAGGAATGCAGTTAATTGGCAAAGTTCTCGGCGAAAGTCGTCTGTTTGAAGTCGCCCATGCTTATGAACAAGCCACCCCTTGGCATAAGCATAACCCAACCATAGGCAGCTAGTAGCTCCCTCTTATTCCCCAGAAATGTCTACGGAGGAAGTGCTGTCAATAGTCCACCGGGGAGAATTAGCGGCGGTGTCTGGTGAACTGACCAAAGCCCATAAATCCGATAAATCTGAATCGATTTCCGAGAATAGCAGTTTTATGGTTTTTTCATCCCCCGCCTCCGCCGCTTGACTGAGGGGGGCTAGGGTTTCCGCCACAGCCGTTTGGCGCTCTAACTCCTCGGTGGAGGCGAGAATATTACCCAAGCCGTTGATGATCCTCCGTAAACTATCGCGCAATCTCGGATCTCCTGTCAAATCTTCAATATCTGCAGTCACCTTCTGCATATTTTGCAGGGTGGAACGGGCAGAGTCTAGGGTTTGTTGCAGTAAGATTAAATTATCGGGGTTGTTGACAGTCTTGGAAACATCTCGCAAATTCTCCGAAGCGATCACCGCATTGGCTGATAGGGTTTCCAGATTGGTTAATAGTTCCCCCTGTTCAAACCGGGCTATAACTGGGGTTAGTGTAGCGATCGCTACACTCAATTCCTGGCTGGTTTCATTAATATTATTTAAGGTCGTCAGCAAGGTTGAGCGATTGGTAGCCACCAAGGCATTTACCTCTTGAGTTAAGGCACTGATATCACCTGTTACCCTGTCTAAGGAATTAGCCGACTGCAGTGCCGCTCCGCTGACTTCCTGCATGGAGCGCTCTAGTTGATCGGAAAGCTGAGTCATTTCCGAGGAAAATAAGTTCATGTTTTGATCCACCGAGGCACTAAAATTACCCAACTCCAATTTAGCTATCTCAACTAATTGACCCATTTGGGTGGTCAGTTTCGTGGCTTCGGCGGCGGCGAGGGCGGTATTTTCCACCGCCGCATTTAGATTAGCAAATAATTCCGGGTTGCCATAGAGTTCCCCTAAATCAAGCATAGTCTCCATGAGGCGATCGGGGCTAATACCCGGTAAACCTTGAATAGAACTCTCATGGCACAAAATATCTGATGAGGGACAGGTAGCACTAATGGGGTTAGCCGCCACTAACTCAGGAGTTAAGACTGCATTGGGGATAATATCAACATAGGTTTCATTCAGAAAACCCGTCTGATTGACCAAAACTTGGGAATTTCGTGGCATGACTAAATCCGTAGATTCAATATTTAGCACCACCTCCACCCCATTAGACTGGGGTTGAATTCTGGTAACTCGCCCGACTTTTACCCCCCGATATCGTACAGGTACCCCAATTTGAAGACCAGTAGCACTAGGAAATTCAGCCCGAATTTGGTAACTCTGCTGACCAAGAGTGAGCCCCCGCAGCCAAAAAGCTGTGGCCCCAAATAGCCCCACTCCCAATATAATCAACAAACCGACTGATCCTTCACGGACACTTCGCGATCGCATTATTTATCCTCCCATTTGCCTGTCCCATCTTCCTATGTTAGGTTAACTTAACAATTTTCTGGCTCCCATCAGCTAATTGACCACCTGAATGGGTCCGCTTACACTGCCCGTAAAAAACTGTATCAGCGCTGGATTATCGGACCTGTAAGCCTCCTCAATGGACCCTTGCCATTGAATTTGACCTTTATACAAAAAAATTACCTGGTCTGTGGTTCTGCGGATCGTACTATCTTGGTGTGTCACCATCACATAGGTGCTGCCACCCCCGTCCCGCTTTTGCAGGCTGCGAATCAAATCTTCAATCACCGTTGAAGCGATCGGATCTAAACCGGCCGTTGGTTCGTCATAAAGTATAACTTCAGGGTTATCGCTGGGGTTTTCCGGGTTGGGCATAATTGCTCTGGCAAAACTCACCCGTTTTCGCATTCCTCCAGATAATTCTGCCGGATAGCGATCGCAAATATTAGGCAGACCCACCATTTCTAGCCTTTCCTCAACTAATTGACGAATAGTAGCCTGGGAAAGTCTGCTGTGTTCATACAAACGAAATCCCACATTTTGTTCAACATTCAGAGAGTCAAACAAAGCCGCATTCTGAAACACCATGCCAATACCAATCGGATCACTAAGATCGTCCACCCAACCCCGTCGCAGTTGTCCCTTGACATATACTTCTCCAGCATCAGGAGGCAATAACCCGGCTATAATCCGCAAAATCGTTGATTTTCCCGTCCCAGAAGGGCCGATAATTCCCAAGGCTTGACCCTGATAGATGCTTAGATCTACCCCATCTAAAATCACATTGGAACCAAAGGTTTTAGAAATTCCTCGCAGTTCAATTAGTGGCTCAGACATATTAGATTTTGATTCAGTTCCCATTCCCCATTGGCCATAGACTCTTCCCCTATGGACTATCTACATAACTATAAGTTGCGAGATACAGGCTATCATCTCGAATTAGGTTTGCCCAAATTTAACCACAACAGATTTTTATGAGGTCTATTATCAAATGTCGATTATTTCTCTTAGGTTGAAACTGCGTCGCCTGTTCAAACTCCGACTAAATTGGAGTCGCTCAGGCTACCGTTCCTCCCATAGAATAGGACAGTGGTTCAAATGGTTAGCCCCCGGTTTGCTAGTCAAACGGTGGTTACTCATTAGCGCCGGTGGGGTATTGCTGACCAGTTTGGGGTTAGCTATCTGGACAGGAATGACCCCAATTTTCTATATTTTGCAACTGCTCAGGGGATTTTTGGAATGGATTACCCAAATTATCCCTAACTCCGTTTCTGGGCCGTTGCTAATTTTGGCGGGTTTACTATTCATTTTTTGGGGTCAGAGTCGCAGCTTTAACTCTATTACCCAGGTATTCACCCCCGAAGGTGATCAGGAATTGGTCGATCGCCTCATAGCATTGCGCCGCCTCAACCGAGGTCCGAAAATCGTAGTTATTGGCGGCGGAACAGGTCTATCAACCCTGCTGCGGGGTTTGAAAGATTACAGCGCTAATATCACCGCTATTGTTACCGTAGCGGACGATGGTGGCTCCTCTGGGCGCTTGCGCCGCGAAATTGGAGTGTTACCCCCAGGAGATATTCGCAACTGTTTAGCGGCCTTAGCTGATGAGGAAAAGCTATTCACTGAATTATTCCAATACCGATTTCGGGCTGGCGATGGTTTAACAGGTCACAGTTTTGGTAATTTATTCCTCACGGCTATGGGAGAGGTGACCGGAGACCTGGAAAGGGCGATCGCAGCTAGTTCTAAGGTTTTGGCTATTCGCGGTCAAGTCCTACCCGCTACCCTCAGCGATGTTCACCTGTGGGCTAAATTAGAAGATGGCCGTCGTATTCATGGAGAGTCTAGTATTACAGAAGCTAGGGGTAAAATTGTCAAAATTGGTTGCACACCTGCCAACCCCCCAGCCCTTCCTAAAGCTATTAGCGCCATTCAAGAAGCAGATTTCATTATTATCGGACCGGGTAGCCTCTACACTAGCGTTATCCCCAATTTATTGGTCCCAGAAATTACCGAAGCGATCGCTCAACGCCAAGTCCCCCGCATCTATGTTTGTAATGTCATGACCCAACCAGGGGAAACTGATAACTATAGCGTCGCCGACCACATTCGGGCGATCGATGACGCTTGTGGCCATAAACTATTTGATGCCGTCTTAGTCCAAGGAAAAGTCCCCCCAGCTCAAGCATTAATCCGCTATGCTCAAGAAGACTCTCACCCGGTTTTCATTGACCGGGAAGCCGTCAAGGAATTAGGGCGAAGAATGGTATTAACCAACATCATTGAAGTTGATAGCGACACTGGCTATGTCCGCCACAACTCCAAACGACTCGCCCAAGTCCTATTGCGTTGGTACAGCAGAGTTTAGACCTTGTTACTTCGAGATAAAATGCACCCAAAAACTGCCATCAGGGATACACACCCGCCGAATTAGTTGATAGGAGTAGTGTAAGTAAGCACCACTTAGATCGGTTCGATATCCACTGGAGAACCACTCCCCATAAGGGTCATGGACAATAAACCCATTTTGGTCATAGCCCACCACCACAATAATATGCCCAAAGGAGGTAAAGTATCCGTGGATAACCGCCGGATAACCCGCAGCTATCCAGTCCTGCACATCCTCAATTACCGCATTTTCGGTAAAATAATCCCTAGCACCATAGTCTCGCACAATGCGGGCTAAATCGTAGGGACTATGGCGACTATAGCCCTTATTGATAGCATAGCGATATAGTTCATCCTCAAATTGACGATATCTCGTATCACGGCGGGCAATATTAAAATATTCCAAACACATAGCCAGGGAAGTCACATTACAAGCCCCTGTGGGGTTATAGAAATTATCTAATTGTGACTTGAAGGGAACATTCAGACGATGGCTTCTCGGTAGGGGTCTGGGGTAGGTTTGGGTTCCTCCCTCGTAAACTTCCGCATGACCACCCCAAATATACAACACAGAATAACCGCCAAAGGACTCATTACGCAAAGCTATCCTTAAATGTGCCCGGATCGGATCATAAGCCAAAACTGAAAATTCCCGTCCCGCTGGAATCGAAAATTTCTCGGAGTTATTCAGTTGAGAAGAGGCGATCGGTTTGACCTTCAAAACTGTATCTCTGGTCACTTTTAACATCGGAGTAGTTACCGGGAGGTCAGAAACCTTAGCTTCAATTAATTTTTTGGCAGTCTCTGACCCAATAAATCCCGGTTCTTCGCATTCCATTAACTGCTGAAAACGATGCAGCGCCGCCGTTGACTTGGGACCGAATATGCCATCTGCTGGCGGGTCTAGCAGCCCTAAATCAATCAGCCGGATTTGAATTTGACGACTCAAACCTGCATCAGCATTAATTTCCTTCACATCATATCGGATATCTGTACCCAGGAAGTTCTGTAGCCTCATATTTCCCTGGCGATTGACACTTTTGGTTTCGATCAGCTTCTTGGCGGTATCCGTTCCCAAAATGCCACTGGGTTCGCTACAGTTCATTAACTCCTGAAAACTCCGAAAAGCTGCCGTTGAATTGGGGCCAAATATGCCATCAACTGGCGGCGCTAGGAGTCCTAAATCAATCAGTCGAGTTTGAATTTGACGACTCAGAGCTTCATTATCATAAATGGCTTTGATATCATATTGAGTATTAGTCCCCACAAAGTCCTGTAGTCTCATGTCTATAGTTCTAATTTTGGTGTTTTGTAGAAGTTGCTCGGCTGGCTATGTACTCCACAACTCCACAGGAGTTATGCAAGTTATTAGGAGTTGGTTAAAGTGGGGTTAAAATTATCTCACCTGGAGATGAAATGCACCCAAAAATTCCCATCAGGAATACACACCCGCCGAATAAGTCGATAGGAGTAGTGTAAGTAAGCACCACTTAAATCGGTTCGATATCCGGTTGAAAACCACTCGCCATAAGGGTCATGGACGATAAACCCATTTTGGTCATAGCCTACCACGACGATAATATGCCCAAAGGAGGTAAAGTATCCGTGGATAACCGCCGGATAACCCGCTGCTACCCAGTCCTGCACGTCCTCAATTACGGCATTTTCGGTAAAATGATCCCTAGCACCATAGTCTCGGACAATGCGAGCTAAATCGTAGGGATTATGGCGACTATAACCCATATTCAGGGCATAGCGATATAGTTCATCCTCAAATTGACGATATCTCAAATCGCGACGCGGAATATTAAAATATTCCAAACACATGGCCAGGGAAGTCACATTACAAGACCCTGTGGGGTTATAGAAATTATCTAATTGTGACTTGAAGGGAACATTCAAACGACGGCTTGTCGGTAGGGGTCGGGGATGGGTTCTGCTCCCTCCCTCGTAAACTTCCACATGGCCACCCCAAATATACAACACAGAATAACCGCCAAAGGACTGATTACGCAAAGCTACCCTTAAATGTGCCCGGATCGGATCATAAGCCAAAACTGAAAATTCCCGTCCGGCTGGTACTGAAAATTTCTCGGAGTTATTCAGTTGAGAAGAGGCGATCGGTCTCACCTTGAAAACTGTATCTCTGATGACTCTTAACATGGGAGTAGTTACGGGGAGGTCAGAAACCTTAGTTTCTATGAGTTTTTTGGCAGTCTCCGACCCAATAAATCCCGGTTCTTGGCATTCCATTAACTGCTGAAAACGATGCAGCGCGGCGGTTGACTTCGGACCGAATATACCATCTGCTGGCGGGTCTAGCAGTCCTAAATCAATGAGCCGGATTTGAATTTGACGACTCAAACCTGCATCATCATTAATCGCCTTCACATCATAACGGAGATTGGTTCCCAGGAAGTCCTGTAGCCGCATATTTCCCGGCCGACTCACAGTTTTGGTTTCTATGAGTTTTTTGGCGGTATCTGTTCCCAGAATGCCACTGGGTTCGCTACAGTTCATTAACTCCTGAAAATTCCGAAAAGCCGCCCTTGACAAGGGGCCGAATATGCCATCAGCGGGCGGTGCTAGGAGTCCTAAATCAATGAGCCTAATCTGAATTTGACGACTCAGAGCTTCATTATCATAAATGGCTTGGAAGTCATATCGAATATTAGTCCCCACAAAGTCTTGTAGTCTCATATTTTCACGTCGAATAGTTGTGGTGTCTATCAGTTTTTGGGCGGTCTCAGAGTCCAAAACACCAGATTCACTGATGTTGATTAACTCCTGAAATCGTCTGAATGCGGCTCTTGATAAGGGGCCAAAAATACCATCAACGGGCGGCGCTAGGAGTCCTAAATCAATGAGCCGAGTCTGAATTTGACGACTCAGGGCTTCATTGTCATCAATGGCTTGGAAGTCATATCGAATATTAGTTCCCAGAAAATCCTCAAGCCTCATGTTCGGGGGCCGCATAGTGGTAGTTTCTAGGAGTTTTTGGGCAGTTTCAGAGTCCAAAACACCAGATTCACTGATGTTCATTAACTCCTGAAATCGTCTGAATGCGGCTGTTGATAAGGGGCCAAAAATACCATCAACGGGCGGCGCTAGGAGCCCTAAATCAATGAGCCGAGTCTGAATTTGACGACTCAGAGCCTCGTCATCATAAATCTGTTGTATATCATATCGAGTATTGGTTCCTAGGAAATCTTGTAGTCTCATTTTTGGTGCTAGGTCACAAAATCACTGCAATTGTACATGGTTTGTTGACCCCCTCTACAAAAATTCATTATTTGATACAAAATATCAGAGGGGGTCGAGATTTAGAAGGGGATATCAACTCCCGGTTTCGGTTTCATTAGGGGGTATGAGGTTTCAGGATAACTACCCCATAGGCTTGGGGTAATAAATATTGGCGGATGGCTTGTTGTAACTGTTCTGCATTGAGGGATTGAATTTGGCGGGGATATTCTAAGGCTAGGTTCACATTTCCGACGATCGCCTGATAGTAACCATACAAATTAGCGCGATCGCTTGGTGTTTCATTGCCAAAAATAAACCTGTTCGCCACTTGAGTCCGTACCCTGGTCATTTCGGTGGGGGTGATTAATTCCCTGTGGAGTCGGTTAATATGTTCGGCGATCGCTGCTTCGGCTTCCGCTAAGTGTTCGACCCGCAACCGAGCGGAAATATAAAATACTCCCTGTAGCCTCTGGGTCATATTGCTGCAACTAATCCCAGACACTAAACCCCGCTTTTCTCGTAAATCCTGCACTAGGCGGGAGGTACGACCTTGACCTAAAATTGTAGCTAAAACATCCAAAGCATAGGTTTCTGAGAGTTGATTAAGTCCGGGAACTCGCCACACCATCATTAATCGCGCTTGTTGTAAGCTATCATCTATGATTTCATGGCGGACAATTTCGCTAAATCCTGACTCTGGAATCAGATGATGCAGATCTACTTCTGGGGGAAGTTCTGGATATGTCTGTGCTGGGATAGACTCGGCTACTGTTTCAATTAAAGCCTCTACAGGTAAATTACCCACAACTGCGATCGTGGTTTTTTGGGGACAGTAATGGCTGCGATGAAACTCTCGCATTTGCTGAGGAGTTAACTGTTCAATAGCCGCCGCTGGTCCTAGTACAGACCGACGATAGGGGAGACGCTTAAAGGCTGTTTCCATGGTCCGCTGAAATGAACGACGCGCGGGGTTGTCTTCAGATCGCCGGATTTCTTCTAATACTACTAGCCTCTCGCGCTCAAAAGCATCATCGGGAATACTGGGGCTAAATACTACTTCAAGCTGTAGGGGGGCTAGGGTAGCAAAGTCGCTGGGAGCGCTGGTAACATAATAATGGGTGTAGTCCTGGCTGGTGGCTGCATTGGTTAAAGCGCCTCGTTGTTCGATCAGTCTTTCAAATTCTCCAGCTTTTAGGTTGGGAGTCCCTTTAAACACCATGTGTTCTAAAAAGTGAGCCATCCCGTTGATCGGGTCGGGTTCGACAGCTGATCCAACATCAATCCAAACATTCAAGTTCACGGCTTCAACGGGTAACTGTTCTGCCACAATGGTGAGACCATTTGATAATTTGTAGATGGTGGGAGCGTTTAGTGAGCGGGTGATATTTGATTCAAGTAGGATAGAAGTCATTGGATCTTTAGCCCTGTGGTCTTTTCCCTATCTATCTTAATGGGGTTATAGCAGAGTTACGGGGATTTGGTGATAATTTAGTTAATAGTGCTTGAGTTGATGCGATCGCCCGATCGCATATTACGATGGGTCTAATATCACAATTTTCGAGAATAGCTCCCAACTATGAATATCACCAAACCTCTACACGCCGCCATTTTAGTCTCGGACTTGGCAAAATCTCAGCATTTTTATAGCCAGATATTACAGTTAACTACAGTCGATCGCCCTTTGAATTTCCCAGGAATATGGTATCAGATTGGTGATTGGCAAATTCATCTAATTGAATCTGAACAAGTAATTGGCGATCGCGTCAATGAAGCGAAATGGGGACGCAACCGACATCTAGCTTTCGCGGTGGCTGATTTGGCGATCGCCACAGCACAACTCACCCGCCATAATTACCCGTTTCAAATGAGCGCTTCCGGTCGTTCAGCCCTTTTTGTGGCTGACCCTGATGGTAATATTATCGAATTGAGTCAAATATGAAAATTCTCGCCTATTCTTATACGGAACCGCTGTTAGAACCGCCGCCAGATCCGACGATTTGGGGATGGGATATTGATGGGATTTATCAAGATTTTGGCGATCGCCAACAACTAGAGCAAATCCTAGAAGATTGTCAACAACTACCACCCCCCAACTATTTATTAATCCAACGCTATGAAGAATTGGGTAACTCTGTCCTAGAAGTTAGCGATCGCCTCCGCCAACTCCAACAGTTAAACATCCAAGTTATCGCCCTTCAATCCGACCTAAAGTCCTCCGATATTTCCCGTGTAGATTTAATCAAATTCATCTCCGAAATTAAACAAACTTACCACAGCCGTTGTCTGCGCCAAGGACACGCACGCAACCGTTTAAAAGCCATTCCTCCCCCCGGAAAAGCACCCTATGGCTACCGTAGAGGAAAAGACCGCTACACCATTGATCGCAGCACCGCACCCGTTGTTAAAGACTTTTTTGAGCATTTTTTAATTTATGGTTCCCTACGCGGCGCAGTCCGGTATTTACAAAAGCGATATCATAAAAAAATCTCCGTAACTACCGGGAAGCGTTGGTTAATTAACCCCGTTTATCGAGGGGATTTAGCTTATAAAAATAGTGAGATTATTTCCAATACTCATATCCCGATTATTTCCCGTGAAGAAGCCGCCCAAATCGATAGGTTATTAAGACGCAACCAGCGCCTCCCACCTCGCACAGCCAGCGCCCCCCATTCTTTAGCTGGTTTATTAATGTGCAGTGAATGTAGTTCAGGGATGACCATTACCCGCGTTACCACCCATAACAAAAAACGAGAATATCTTTATTTAAGACCCCTAAAATGTCCGCGTCTAACTAAGTGCAAATCCCTTAATTATCATGATGTTTTATCGGCGACTATTGACCTAATTTGTGCCGACCTACCCCCAGCAGTTGCCCAATTACAGATGCCAGATTTAGACCGATTTAAGCAGCAAATCTATGATGAAATAGCCAGTAAAAAAGACATCATAAATCAACTGCCAAATCTGCAAACCACAGGAATTTTAGACAGTGAAACTGCCACAATTAGAGATTATAAATTGCGCCAAGAAATTGCCCAACTAGAGAATCAATTATCCCAACTTCCCCCAGTCAATTTACAAGCCACCGCCCAAGCGGTTTCTATCCGCCAATTTTGGCTAGATTTATCCGAAACCGAGAGACGATTTTATCTGCGGGAGTTTCTGCAAAAAATCCACATTATTCGCGATCGCGATAACTGGCATTTACAACTAAATTTTATTTTTTAACCCCGCCATATATCTACTGTAATAGCCGTGGCTGCTGACGGTGAACATCAATGATCGATTTTTCAACTGTCAGGAAGTAGAGGAGAAGTGGGAGAAGTGGGGGAACCCGGAGGCGGTAATAAACGACTCCCTGGCTGCATTTCATTAAGCGGCTGAGAGGGGAGAAAAGGATTAATAGGAGGTTCCACCCCATTATCCGGTGTCAGCGCATCAGGGGCTAATAAACCCTCAGAATCAACCGGAGAGGGCATTTCCTCAGAACTCGGTAAAGTCGCCAACGCCACGCGATCGCCTCCCACAGCCCGCATTTTATCTAAAACCTGTACAACATCATTATAACGGGCATCTTTAGGGGCATACAGCACAACCAAACCACTAGGATTCCACCTTAAAAAACGTTCCAAAGCCCGCTGCATTTGTTCAGAATTAACCCGTTGCTGGTCAATATAAGTATCCCCTCGAATATCCACCCCAACCACCAACATTTTTTGCATCTGAGTTTCACCAGTCCCCGCCCGTGGCAAATCCACATTGATCGCCTGTTGTCGGGTAAGCTGTAGGGCTGCCAAAATAAAAAACGTCAAAATACAAAAAACCACATCAATCAGGGGTAGCAGTTCAATACGCCCCTCATCAACCTGAGAATTTATGTTAACTTTCATCAATCTGCCTCCGTGGATAGTCCCACCAAAAAGGGTGTTTGTTAGTATCTTGGTATCAATGACAAAGGTTTAATTGGCTCTGGGGGTGTTGTGGATATTATTCAACCTCTCCTTTTTGATGTTTATCATCATCATCAGCCAAGCGAGAATTACCCTTAATCACAGGTTGAATTAAAGTATTTTGTTCAGCTACCGACTCAGGGGATTCTGATTGAGAGGGGGTTTCCTCATCCTCAGATTCTGAAGGTAATTTGATTAAAGGAGTATGATCATCCTCCGACTCATCCTCATCGGGTAGCTTAATTAAACTACCTTTTGGGGGAAAATCCTCCTGGGGTTCTTCCGCCATCAAAGAGGCATCATTAGCCTCTCCGGGAAGCAGCATCTGAGCCTTAACCTCTGGCCAATCCTGGCGATAGAGTAATTCTAATTCATTTCCCGCTTTTCGGAAGACCTTAACCTGGCTAAAGGAAAAGCCTTGAAACAGGCGATAGAAAGCCAGACTGATAATAGCCACAATCAAGCCTGTAGCTGTACTAATCAGGGCTTCTCCAATCCCCAGGGTGACATCAGCAGCCGAAGAAGTACCAATATCTCCCAGGCGGCTAGAACCCAAAGAATTAATCAGCCCCACA
>NZ_PKGG01000166.1:0-11898 GCF_046480465.1 Arthrospira sp. PCC 8006 | reverse complement strand
CAACCTACATGGCTGCGGTTTTGGGAAGTCCGAGAAAATGAGGCGATCGCACTTTCCCCCAAGTGGAGTAGGTTGGGTGGAGGTCACGAAACCCAACCCCACTATATCTAACTGATGTTGGGTTTCACTGCGTTTCACCCAACCTACATGGCTAGATGGGCGATCGCACTTTCCCCCAAGTGGAGTAGGTTGGGTGGAGGTCACGAAACCCAACCCTACTATATCTAACTGATGTTGGGTTTCACTGCGTTTCACCCAACCTACATGGCTACATGGGCGATCGCACTTTCCCCCAAGTGGAGTAGGTTGGGTGGAGGTCACGAAACCCAACCCCACTATATCTAACTGATGTTGGGTTTCACTGCGTTTCACCCAACCTACATGGCTAGATGGGCGATCGCACTTTCCCCCAAGTGGAGTAGGTTGGGTGGAGGTCACGAAACCCAACCCTACTATATCTAACTGMTGTTGGGTTTCACTGCGTTTCACCCAACCTACATGGCTAGATGGGCGATCGCACTTTCCCCCAAGTGGATTAGGTTGGGTGTAGGTCACGAAACCCAACCCCACTCTATCTAACTGATGTTGGGTTTCACTGCGTTTCACCCAACCTACATGGCTGCGKTKTTGGGAAGTCCGAGAAAATGAGGCGATCGCACTTTCCCCCAAGTGGACTAGGTTGGGTAGAGGTCACGAATCCCAMCCCTACTATATCTAACTGCTGTTGGTGTTTCACCCAACCTACATGGCTAGATGGGCGATCGCACTTTCCCCCAAGTGGAGTAGGTTGGGTGGAGGTCACGAAACCCAACCCTACTATATCTAACTGCTGTTGGGTTTCACTGCGTTTCACCCAACCTACATGGCTACATGGCTACATGGGCGATCGCACTTTCCCCAAGTGGTAGGTTGGGTGGAGGTACGAAACCCAACACCACCATCTCTCAGTTATGTTGGGTTTCACTACGTTTCACCCAACCTACATGGCTGGGGTTTTGGGGAGTGGTAGAAAATCAGGCGATCGCACTATATCTAACTGCTGTTGGGTTTCACTGCGTTTCACCCAACCTACTGATGTTGGGTTTCACCCAACCCACATGGCTGGGGTTTTGGGAAGTCCGAGAAAATTAGGCGATCGCACTATATCTAACTGCTGTTGGGTTTCACTGCGTTTCACCCAACCTACTGATGTTGGGTTTCACCCAACCTACATGGCTGGGGTTTTGGGAAGTGGTAGAAAATTAGGCGATCGCACTTTCCCCNAAGTGGAGTAGGTTGGGTGGAGGTCACGAAACCCAACCCCACTATATCTAACTGCTGTTGGGTTTCACTGCGTTTCACCCAACCTACATGGCTAGATGGGCGATCACACTTTCCCTCATAACTGACCGAGGGCATCTTTAAGTATCAATTTCAATTCCTTGGTAATTGGCAGCCAATCAATTTCACTGCACAACTTCGACGGACTTTCACCATTTTTGATCCGTTGCCAATAAACTTCCACTAGAAGCGTTTGTAAACCATATTTAGTCAATGCGTCCGATGCTAGTCCAATGATTCCTAATAATACAATTCCGCCCAGCATCCCACCAGGTCCTAGCATTGCTAAAGCGGCCGTTATGGCGGCGGCTCCGGTCAGTCCTGTGGTCGCCATTGCAATTAACAGAACCACCGCTGGTAAACCCACCCCTGCTAATTTTCTCACGATTTCATCCATTAGATGTAACTCCCAAATATTGTTGATTATTAATTGCTAAATCTATAGGCGATCGCTATAGTTAAAGTTACCCAATTTCTACCATTAATCAAAGACTTTCAGAATTAGATAACTTCGGCAATTACGAAAATAATCACCCTCAAAGTTAGGTTAAAGTACATTATCTCCCGCTTCTCCCATAGCTTCCGATTTAAGGGGTGCGCCGCCACAGGACTAGACCACAAAGGAGAAATCTGCCATTTTTCCTGGGATTAATACTCTCTGGGGGTTGCACAATCCTAATTCCACTGACAATGTGCCGAGACTAGCGCTATATTTTGGCGGTTGCGTCAATAAATTAGATAATCGCTGCTGAGTTAGTTAGCATGGAAATTTATACTCTGATTTAAGATTACATTTTTGACGACATTTTGCCATAAGTATTTTTACGGAAATTTCTGGGGTTGTTTGTGGGGTCTGTTTCCGTAAATTTACTGAGAATAAACCCTGATTTTGATGAATTGGTACAATGCTGAAATGGCTAAACCTGTGATTGTATAACTTTTTTTACGAAAGTAAAGTGTTGCAGATTTAATAGAACTTTTTGATATCTACTTAATTCGACTGGAAATTGATAATGTCATGATATCTTGACAGTGTAGCTAGAGCTATGGTGGGGGTTGTGATGACGGACGGGGAAGGCTCGATCGCAATTGATTTCAGCCAAGGATCGGGTTTCAACACCTGAAATTGGTAGAATCAGGTATTCAATCTGGGATAATGCTGGTATAATTACTCAGCAGACGAAACAGAATTGACCTTTATAGATTTTGAGAGTAACGATCGCCACTACCTGGGACGGCGACTGGTGGGGTGGTGGTTGCTGATACTGATCACAAGCAGTAGGTGCTTACCCGCTGCGAGTTGTGGTTATTTTGTTGTTTTCACGGTTGAGGGAATCATGAGCAAAAATTGGTTTGAAGACTATCAGCAACAATGGCTGGATACCTGGAAAAATAGTTTCGACAGTATCAAGGATCTATCTAATACTTCCGAGGCTATGACCAAGGCGTTAGATTTTCAACAAGAAACTGTCAATGGGACTCTGAAAATACAGCAGGAAGCCCTAGAAACGATCGCCACTGTTCAAAAACAGTGGTGGGATAGTTATTTTGATTGGGCTAAACAAATACCTCTGGTTACGAATAAATAACCAGAAGTTCGGGGAGTTGGGGGGTTGGGTTTAACCTAGGTTGGCGATGGGTTCCCAATTCTGTACGTCTTTCAGTAAACTTTGGTAGCCTTGAACATTGGGATGTAAACCGTCGGAACTCAGTTGCGATCGCACCCAATCTTCCCCCCGGGACAGCCATAGGTCAAATATATCTAAATAAGGGATATCCCGGACTTCACAGCCTCGCCGTGTGGCTTCTTTGTAGGCGTATTGGTCGGCGTGGTTGTAATACATACAGCCTAAAAAGGGCATTTTGCTTTCGTCAACGGGAGGCATTCCTACGAAAATGACTGGACAGAGGCTTTGGGCCCTTTCCAGAAGGGTGGCGACATGGATGCGAAATGCGTCAAAATCTGTGAGCGATCGGCCGTTGGGTCTTCCTAAGCGGGGAGTGTCATTGAGTCCTACTGATAAAATAATTAGGTCTGGTAGGCGGTTTCTTAATTCTCCCCGTTGCCGAAATTCCTGCTCGAGACGCTGGGTAACTTGGGCGACGGTGTTACCACGAATCCCTAGGTTGTAAAGCGCATGACCGGGTTTTTCTGGAGACATCCACTCGCGTCGCAATTGTTCTACCCAACCTCCGCCGACTGGATCTCCGAATCCATAAATTAGACTGTCCCCCAAAGCGATAATTCTTAGGGGGGTATGTTTGGTATGGGTGGGCGCAAACTTGGTTGTTGCAACTGCTTGTATCATGGGATGCTGCTCTCCTAAGTTGGCTGTGGTCTTTACCTGGATGGTAGGTTTTTAGCCATCTACTGTAACACAGCTTAACATAATAAAACTTAATAAAAAAGTTCTTAGTGAACTGATGTGCCTAAAATCCCTCAGCAGCGGTATCTCAAACTACAATTTATGTCTGGGGATAGATATTGTTGGCGATCGCTTCTAAAGATTAACATTGGGTTAATATTCTGTTAACTAAGACCGGACCTAATGGTTGCAGAGGAGGATTTTTGAGAATACCTGCCGTAAATTGATGGGAAAAATGAGATTTTGTTACAAATCTATAGATTAGCTAAAAAGCATCAATTTTGAGCAAATTATCTTATAATTTGAGGTAGTGTTTCTCAGGCTTTAGGAAACGACGAGCCGGGAATAGCTATAGAGTCAATCAGAGTCAGATTTGATTGGCGAAAAGTAATTTACTGGTTTATGCAATATGGATACTAAGCTTTTTGAAGATTACCAAAAGCAAATGGTAGACTTGCAGAAAAAATGGTTTGACGCTTGGACGGAGGGTTTCCCTGGTTGGAAGCCTCCCTCTGATTTATCAGAAGGTTTTGAACAGACCCTGAAATTGCAAGAGGACATGGTTAAATCTTATCTGGAAACACAAAAGCAGACCACCCAAATGATGCTGGATGCTCAAAAACAACTCTGGACAGAGTATTTTAATACTATGCGTAAAAGCGCCGAGAGCGTGAAGTAAGGCATCAAAAAAGGGGAAAGGGGGTAGGTGAATTTTTGGTCAACCCCCCCCTAATGAGTTGTTAATCAAAGTTACTCTCGCACTTTTAACCAGTCGACAATGGTTGGGGGTAAATCTCGCTGTACTTTACCACTGACATACATACCGATATGACCTACGGGGAAGGATTTGGCGGTGTAGTCTTCACTGCTGATGTATTCCTCTAGTGCGAGGGAAGAGGAAGGGGGGACTAGGTGATCTTTTTCGGCGTAGAGGTTGAGAACTGGCATGGTAATATTACTTAAATCTACCCGAGAATCACCAATCATTACTTCGCCTTTGATTAGTTTGTTTTCCTGATAAAAATCTTTCAGGAATTGGCGATAGGTTTCTCCGGCTTGGTCGGGACTATCAAAAATCCATTTTTCCATGCGGAGGAAGTTTAGGAGTTTGTCGCGACTTCCCATGATTTCTGGTAAATCAAGATATTTTTGATATCCTAATTGTAGGGGTTTTAACATCAAAAACTCGATGTTTAAATAGTCGCCGGGAATGTTACCTAAAGCCTCAACCATGAGGTCAATATCTACGGCTTCGGGTCCTAGTGTGCAGCCTCCCCGCGCATTTAAGAGGGTATTTGGCATATCAAAGTTGACTGGCGCAACCATGGTGATTAGGTTTTGCACTTTTTCGGGATATAGGGAACTGTAGCAGAGGCTAAAGGTTCCTCCCTGACAAACTCCTAGGAGGTTGATTTTATCGAGTTCATAGTGATCGCGAAGAAAATCAACACAGTTATTAATATAACCGTTGATATAATCATCTAAGGTTAACCAGCGATCGCTACGGGTAGGATATCCCCAATCAATCAAATAGACATCTAATCCCAAACTGAGTAAATTAGCAACTAAGGAACGACCTTCTTGTAAATCTACCATAAAGGGACGATTGACTAAAGCATAGACAATTAGCAGAGGTACAGAAAGGGTTTTTTTGACTTTGGGTTCAAACCGATAAAGGGTGACTTTATCTTCCTGGTAAACTGCTTCTTTGGGTGTGACCCCAACGATAATTTCTTCCTCCCGTAAACTACTAAGGTTGTCCATACCATGAACAATTTTTTCGGTGAGGTCTGCATATTCCTCGGTTAAGTCTTCTAAACCCATTTGTAAGGCGAAAGGTAACATGGCTTGATGTCCTCCTAGCAAAGACATATTGAATTGGATCACGAATTGAATTAGGCTGTTGAGACAAATATTAGGTGTGGCTTTCTCTCAACTTACTTCTGGAATTGACTCGGGTTTGGGTGAAGATGCTGTAATGGTGGATATCTGTTTTTTGAGAGATTTAACCTCTTTGCGGAGTTGGTAAATGGTTTTGTGCATTTCGTCAATTTCGCTGCGGAGGGGGAGATTAAGCGATCGCATAGAAATCTCCATCAACTTTTGTTGTTCTAGTCGATAGGCGTTGAGGGAGTTAATAAACCTTCCCCGAATTTTGAGTTTATCTTCAGAACAGAAAGTTTCCTCAAATACGTCATCTATAGCCACACTCCATAACTGCTGAAACTGCCGCCAAGTTTCGACTTTTTCGCCTTTGCTAACTCCCTCCGCTAATTTTTCGATTAACTTTTCAAAAGCGCGGACTTGGATATCTGCTAACACTACCTGATAATCATTACTAGCGCGATAAAAATTTGTCCAAGCCTGAAAATGACTCATTAAGGTACTATTCAACTCGCGAGTAATACCAAACATGGGACTTTGTAGCAGGTTTCCTAGGCTGGGTTGATACAGTTGTTCCCAGTAGAGGTTATTTAACTCGATGAATGCTTCACTTTTACCCATCATGGCTTCAACCATGGGAACCATAGCCGCGCCGCTGTAGTTCATCCACATTTGGTTAAACTTCTGCATTTGTTCCATGTAGAGTTTCGCCATAGTGCTACCGCTTCCGGTCATCTTAGTGGGAACACTCATATATTGTTCCATTTGCTGGCGAATTTGCTGGGAGTAGTTTTCTAGGGTTTGTTCCCAATTCGTACCAGCTTCAACTTTGGGTAATATATCTTTCCAGGCTTCAAAGGAAAATTGTAGAAAACGCATCAATGAGGCCTGATTTTTTGCCATTTGTTCGGTTATTCCCCCAGAGTGGGACTGGCCATTTTTATCGGTTTCAGATACTCCTGACCCACTCATCAGATCAAACCAGTTTTTCCAGATGTCATTTCCGCTCTGAGTCCAGGTGTTAACCCATTGATTGGCCATTTCGTTCCACGGATTTGTTTCGTTTTCCATTGTCTATACCTCTTCGTGTGAAGCTGTAATTTGGTCTTCTCCTGTTCTGGCGTTCCCTCAAACATGAAACTGAGAACAAAAAAGCTACCCAGATTTTAGCTTCTTCTTTGGTAATTGTAAATCTAACTTGGCTTTTTATCCACAACAAAACTGATTAATTTTATCGGTCATTGGTTTGGGGAAATGTTAAAATTTTATAAAGGTTTTGTCAGGGGGTTGAGTCCTTGGGAGAAATTCTATAAAATAATAAGGTACAGCCTAAAAAAATTCACCTATAAAATTGGGAGGTTTACCCGTTTAGCATCAACTACATAGCGCGATACAAAGGATTCAAAAAATACTGGCGTTGGCGTTGAAACAACCGCAAACGTTAGCTTTGGTCTGTATTTTGGTGAAGTGATAATCATGAGAAAAGAGAGTTGATGTGACCGAAACCAATTAAAACTGGAGGTTGACTAAAGCATTATTCACCCATTACTAGGAAGCCAAAAAATGAGTAAGCGGAACAAAGGTAAAATTGCGATCGCCTGTCAAGGAGGAGGAAGCCATGCGGCATTTACGGCGGGAGTTTTAAAGAGATTTCTGCAAGGTGATGTGTGCGATCGCTATGAAATTGTAAGTTTAAGCGGCACATCTGGCGGCGGTTTATGCAGTCTACTAGCTTGGTATGGTTTAGTTAAAAATCAAGGGGAAACTGCTGGGGAAGTCTCTCAAAAATTAATTGATTTTTGGGAAGACAACTCAGCCAACCATCTTTGGGAACAATACCTAAATTATTTAACGGTTCAATCCTGTAGATTTTACGAGAAAGGGATTATTCCCAGCTATGTTTCTAATCCCTACACCTGGGGAGGAGTTCAGGAATTTTGGCAATCTGTAACGCCTAGGCGAGAATATTTAGACCTGAAAAAACTGCTGGAAAAACACATTGAATTTTCGGAACTTCCTAGGCTGATTAAGGGTAGCAGTCCTCGATTATTTTTAGGTGCGGTTAATGTGATATCTGGGGAATCAAAAATATTTGACTCTCGCCAAAATGAAATGGAAATTGATGCCATTCTCGCGTCGGCGGCTATTCCCACCCTATTCAAAGCTGTGGAAATTGGCGATGCTGCTTATTGGGATGGTTTATTTGCCGAAAATCCGCCAATTTTATCCCTAGTGGATGAACAAATTATTCCCCCAGAACAATGGCCGGATGAATTATGGGTTATACAGGTGAACCCTCGCGCCTGTGACGGTATACCTAGGACTACGCCAGAGATTTTAGATCGGAGAAATCAACTATCAGGTAATCTTTCTCTGTATCAAAGTTTAGAGTTTATCGAAAAAACTAATCGCTGGTTACAAAAGGGGTTTTTAAATGGAGAGATGGCGGGAATTAGTCCGGTAAAAATTCGCCAGTTAGAAATTAAGCGATCGCATTTAGAAGGATTAGACTATGCCTCGAAATTTGACCGCCATCCTAGTTTGATTAACCACCTGATATCGGTAGGATTTGAACAAGCTGATGCTTTCGTGGAACCCCTGTTAAACGCCAGGGATTTAGAGGATAAACTTACCCCAGAAAGTCAGGTTAATATAACTTCTGATATTGCCAAATATGACCCAGGGGTTTTATGGCAAATTGGCACATCTTCCAAACGGCTAAAGGTTTCTTCCCTGGGTGTGTGGACTCCCGAATATAACTATGATATCGGTAGTGATGCTGACCCGATTCAATCTCCGAGTTTACCGACAATTATAACTGCTCCTGATGCTGAAAAACCACCGGGAGTGGCATCAACAGATCGCCTGAATATTCACTTCCAACTCTCTAGGAATTATCAAGAAGGGGAACTAACTTTATTTTACCATCGCGATGGTTCAGGAGAGGATTGGTTATTCCTAGACGGTATCCTATTAATCCGCATTTGGGGTGCGGGAGAAAATCAGAAACGTCAAACTGAACTACGACTAGGAAGCCTTAGTCAAGGTGAACATACGATAACTTTAACGACCGCTAAAGGTAAGGGTAAGCATCGTATTTATGAGTTAAAATTGGTGGCGGGTGTCTCGGTATCAGAAACGGTCTGGGAAACTCCGGTATCTGGGGTTAAGAAAACTTCCCAGAAGACTGGAAACACTCAGGCTTTGGTGGCGGAACTTCCCGACAGTTTAGATGGTTTAAATTTTGCTGTCACTACTTCCGAGGATAGGTCGAAATTATGCCTAGAAGTGACCAATAGTTATCTGAATGCAGATGTTCTGGATTTCCGGGTAGTTGAAGCCGAGGTAATTAGTTCAGAAGGTGAAAGGCTCCAAGTTCTGGAAGAGGGAGAATTTCTCTCTTTGGGAAACTTACCCGTTAAGGATAGTGAACCGTCTAAGCTGACGGCAGAAATTCCCCTAGATTCTGGATATGAACCGGCTAAAATAGAGGGGGTTAAACTAGAATACTCGGGTCGAGTTTTGGTGAGTGGTCGAGGTCGCGATCGCTTAAAATTTGCGGTTAATAATGGTGGAGATAATCAACCGTAAAATCCTGGCAAAAAATAGCGGTAATAGGATGACAATATGAGTCAGAAAAATACAATCAATAAAGTGGACTTGGTAGTAATTATCGATACCAGTTCATCACTGCGCGATGATGCTGCTACTATCAGTAATGTGGCGGAACAGGTGATAGAAAATGTCACGGAAAGCTACCCCTGTGATTTGGAGATTACCTGGTTAGGAATAGAGGGAATTTGGCACGGAACCCCCTTTAGTCGTACCCTGCGTAATTATTTGATTAATTCTGGGGTAAATGAGTCGGAATTGACTGGGTTAAAGGTTAGCCGTAGCAATGGAAGGAATGACCCAGCGAGGGGGGATGGTGCGGGAGCGATCGCCGATGCATGTAATCACTTTGACTGGCGTTTAGGCGCAAATAGGGCGATTTTTTATCTGGGAGAATTGGGTATTTCATCGGATAATGAATCACTAGATTTAGACCAGTGGGAAAAAGCGATCGCTGCGGCTAAGTCAGCATTAGTCAGAGTTCACAGTTATCGGAAATCTGCGGGAGATAATGTAGCCATCAGCGAACAAACGGGGGGATTATCATTTATTCATCCCCTAGATGATCAGGGTTGGTCGTCGGCTTTATTATCGGTGGTGGCGGCGAGTTTTACGCCAGAATCTTACCTGGGAATAGATAAATATTCTCCCTCTTTTGAGTTGATTTGTCCTCAGCCTAGCCTAGGTGAAAATCAGGTGGAAACTGTGGCGATCGCTGTTACTAATAAGTACAGTAACATCACCTTTCGGGATGTGACCGTGTTTCTGTCCGCCGTCACCATTGATGAACGGACTCCTGTACCTAATTTACCTGACGAAATTCCCCCGATTCTCTTACAGCCAAATACCCCAATTTATTTTGGCGATATCGACCCCTATAACCCAGATATTGAACCTGTCCCTACAGCTACAATCCGCCCCATTCAAATTGAGACCAGGGGCTCTATTAGTGGGGAGTTTTGGCTAAATATTGACTACAGTTATTCCGCTGAATTTTCAGTCAAAAAACAGGAAACGGTTTTAGTGTAAAATTAACCCAATTCTTGTCAAAAATCAGAAGAGAAGAATATGGCGATCGCTTGTCAAGGTGGCGGTAGTCATAGAGATTTGTTGGGGCGAAAAATGTGCCGCCCCGACAGGTGTTCCACAGCCAGCATAGATGAATGATTAAGGGCGGGTGGGGGAGGGGTTTAAACTCCCCCCTACCGCCTCCTAACAACTGTTTTGTAGTTGATATGTAGCTTATTTGGTGAGACTAATCGCCATTTGATTTTCAGGAAGAGGAGTATATTCCGACACCAGGCGGCGGAACTCATCCCCCTCAATGGTTTCCTTTTCCAGGAGAAGTCCTACCAACCGATCTAGCAAAACTCGGTGATCACGGATAAGGCGGCGAGCTTGCTCATAACAGCGAAAGGCGATCGCTCTAATTTGATGATCAATCTTAGTCGCCACTTCCTCAGAATACTCCGATTGACTAGGAAAGCCGCGCCCCAAGAATACCTGTTCTCCGGGACTTTCCAAAGCCACCAATCCCAAATCCGACATCCCGTAACGAGTCACCATTTCCCGCGCCAAATTACTGACCACCTGGATATCATTACTAGCGCCAATAGTCACCTCTGCTTCACCAAAAACCTCCTGTTCAGCAGCCCTTCCCCCCAAAGCAATAGTAATTTGATCAATCAACCAAGCGCGGGTATACAGACCACTATCAACCATATCCTCATTAAACATCTGTTGAGCGAAACCGCCAATTCCTCCAGAGCGGGGAATAATTGTCACCTTATTAAGAGGATCAGAATTTTTCAACAGGGTCATCAGCAAAGCGTGTCCCACCTCATGATAAGCAATCAGTCGCTTTTTCTTGCTGTCGAGAAGGGGAGTTAAAGCCAAACCAATAGTTATCCGGTCAATAGCATCATCAATTTCTAACAGGGTAATCGCTTCCTTGCGTCGTCTGGCCGTTAAAATCGCCGCTTCATTAAGCAAATTAGCCAGATCCGCCCCTGCTAATCCCGGTGTTCTGCGGGCGATCGCCTCTAGGGAAACATCATCAGCCAGCTTTTTATTGCGCGCATGAACCTGTAAAATCCCTAAACGGCCATTGTAACCAGGTAAATCAACAATCACCTGTCGGTCAAACCGTCCCGGACGCAATAGGGCTGCATCCAACACATCAGGGCGATTAGTGGCTGCAATCACAATAATACCCGGATTACCCTCAAATCCATCCATTTCCGTCAGTAATTGGTTAAGGGTCTGTTCCCGTTCATCATTACCGCCGCCAATTCCCGCCCCCCGTTGGCGACCCACAGCATCAATTTCATCAATAAAAATCAGACAGGGGGAATTATCCTTAGCCTTCTTAAAAAGATCCCGCACCCGGGATGCACCGACCCCCACAAACATCTCGACAAATTCCGACCCAGAAATGCTAAAAAACGGAACTCCCGCCTCCCCCGCTACAGCCTTAGCTAACAGGGTCTTTCCCGTTCCAGGGGGTCCCACCAATAGCACCCCCCTAGGAATTTTCGCACCAATGGCGGTAAACTTTTCCGGGGATTTTAGGAATGTGACCACCTCTTGCAATTCTTCCTTAGCTTCTTCAATACCAGCCACATCATCAAACAGAATCCCGGTTTTCGCTTCCATTTGGAACCTAGCCTTAGATTTACCAAAATTCATAGCATTTCCCGAAGACTGGGAAGACCGC
>NZ_PKGG01000443.1:0-1575 GCF_046480465.1 Arthrospira sp. PCC 8006 | reverse complement strand
CAATTCCCCTTTTTTGAAATAGTTGGACGGCGGCGGGGCGTACCTGCCATTCGACAAATTCTCCGAGGCGGTTTCCCAGTTTGCCTAATTCCTGGTTGAGTTTTTCATTCTGTTGTTTGATTATTCGTTCGGTTTCCCGGAAGCGGCGATCGCTTTCTTGGGATTGTTCTCGGAAGCGGCGATCGCTTTCTTGGGATTGTCGCTGGAGGAGTTGCCGGGTTTCTTGAAATTGGCGTTCGGTTTCTTTCTGGGCTTCTGCCAGTTCCGCCAGCAGCCTCCAAACATCGTCAGCATTGGTGGTCATGGGGGTTCCTCTCAGGTGTCTCAATCATCCATTTTAGCCACTTTCCACTATGCGATCGCTTTCTGGTAAGATGCGATCGCACTTCCGAGAGGCTACGGGAATGCACTGGCGAGGCGATAGGCGATACGCCCTACGGGCACGCTGCGCGAACGCACTTCCGAGAATCGCTCGGTAGATGTTTGTCAAGTTGCGTCAGTCTCGTGATATGGTATGATACTGGGATATGTCAGGGGGTGGGTGTGTTGGTAAGCTAGTTATGAGGAGTGGTCAAGGAATGAGTGCGGGTGAGTTGCTGAGACAGGCGAATCAGTTGAAACGGTCTGGGAAGTTGGATGAGGCGATCGCAATTCCGAGAGGCTACGGGAATGCACTTCCGAGGCGATAGGCGATACGCCCTACGGGCACGCTGCGCGAACGCACTTCCGAGAATCGCTCGGTAGATGTTTGTCAAGTTGCGTCAGTCTCGTGATAGGATATAATGCTGGGATATGTCAGGGGGTGGGTGTGTTGGTAAGCTAGTTATGAGGAGTGGTGAGGGAATGAGTGCGGGTGAGTTGCTGAGACAGGCGAATCAGTTGAAACGGTCTGGGAGGTTGGATGAGGCGATCGCTCTTTATCATCAGGTAATAGATATTAACCCCCATTTTGCTTGGGCTTATCATGGCTTGGGGGATGCTTTGGTTAAGCAGGGAAAGTTAGATAAGGCTGTTACTGAGTATCAAAAGGCAATTGAAATTAATCCTAATTCTGCTTGGTTTTATATTAATTTGGGTCGGGTTTTTATTCAGCAAGATTGTTGGGATAAAGCGATTTATTATTTGAGACAAGGAATTCAGATTAAGCCAGATTTATTATATGAATTCCATGGTAAGTATAAGCCTTTATTTTATACTCTTGAACCGGGATTTTGTCTTTCCGAGAATGAAGATTTTATCGAATTAACTGAACAACCGATATGGGTGACTGTACCTGTTAAACCTTTAACAAGTTATTCCATAAGCGGTCAAAGTTCTTCGGAACAGCCTCCTACTCATAATCAGGCTTTAATACAAGTTGAGTTTKTGGATAAACATCAAAAACTCATACTCAGTCCATACTCTGCTATTCCCAATTCTCAAACATTAGGCCCATATTTTTACATTTCCACGTCAGGAGCAAATTTTTCTGAGTTTATAACTAATGTAKTTAATACGACTCCTGAAACTTACTATTTGCGTTTGGGTTTTAGAACTTGGCACAATAAAAAGCCAATTATTTTGGTTTCTAGGTTG
>NZ_PKGG01000462.1:0-1215 GCF_046480465.1 Arthrospira sp. PCC 8006 | reverse complement strand
ATCAATTAGGTAGCATCCAAAATGAGTTARTMACYACTCAAAATCAATTAGAMATTGAACGTCAACAAAAAGACCAACTAGCGGCTAAACTGCGAGAGTTAGGAATTGACCCCGAACAGTTGTAAAAAATGGAGGTAAACATTATGACAGTTACGGAACAGTTAGCATCACTGGAAACCTCACCAGAATGGGAGGATATCGAGTTTCCTCCGGGAGATTTAGAAAGTCAGGAGTTGCCATTGGAAAGCTATTTACACCTACAACAAATCTTGTTACTGATTAAATGCCTAGACTGGTTATGGCGAGACCGAAATGATTATTTTGATGCGGGAAACTTGACGATTTACTATAGTCCTCATCAGAAAAAATCATCAGATTTTCGCGGACCAGATTTCTTTGTGGTGTTAGACACGGAAAGGCGATCGCGGAAAAGTTGGGTGGTGTGGGAAGAAGGGGGAAAATATCCTCATATAATTGTGGAATTATTATCAAGTTCCACAGCTAACACTGACCGGACTGAGAAAAAGAAAATCTATCAGGATATTTTCCGCACTCCCGAATATTTCTGGTTTGACCCAGAGAGTTTAGAGTTTCAAGGATTTGCTTTAATTCAGGGAACCTATAAACCGATAACCCCCAATGATAAGGGACATTTATGGAGTGAACAACTGCAACTATTCTTAGGGATAGAAAATCGTCAACTCCGCTTTTTTAGTCCTGAGGGTGTTTTAGTACCCACTCCCGAAGAATCAGCTACGGAAGCTCAACGACAGTTAGGAAGTGTTCAAAATGAGTTAATCACTACTCAAAATCAATTAGAAATCGAACGACAACAAAAAGACCAACTAGCGGCTAAATTGCGAGAGTTGGGAATTGACCCCGAACAGTTGTAAAAAATCGAGGTAAACATTATGACAGTTACGGAACAGTTAGCATCACTGGAAACCTCACCAGAATGGGAGGATATCGAGTTTCCTCCGGGAGATTTAGAAAGTCAGGAGTTGCCATTGGAAAGCTATTTACACCTACAACAAATCTTGTTACTGATTAAATGCCTAGACTGGTTATGGCGAGACCGAAATGATTATTTTGATGCGGGAAACTTGACGATTTACTATAGTCCTCATCAGAAAAAATCATCGGATTTTCGCGGACCAGATTTCTTTGTGGTGTTAGACACGGAAAGGCGATCGCGGAAAAGTTGGGTGGTGTGGG
>NZ_PKGG01000399.1:0-2269 GCF_046480465.1 Arthrospira sp. PCC 8006 | reverse complement strand
GCATNCGCCATTGAACGTGAGCAGTTTGAGTCTCTCGATGATGCCATGGAT
This sequence comes from Arthrospira sp. PCC 8006, assembly GCF_046480465.1. NCBI lineage: Bacteria > Bacillati > Cyanobacteriota > Cyanophyceae > Oscillatoriales > Microcoleaceae > Arthrospira > Arthrospira sp. PCC 8006. The sequence goes on along the minus strand of NZ_PKGG01000399.1, from coordinate 2,218 downwards.
TCCGTTATAAAAGCTGCGTCCTAACCACCTTGACCAATGCTATATGACCTTGAGTTCCCGGCCGTGTTTGGGGGTTCAATCCAAACGTTGGGACGTATAAACAGTTATGGGGAATGGTTCGAGGCTCCGACCTCTTATCCAGACTCGGGGCTGGCTTCCCCACTAGGAGGTGATTTCAGGCATCACAGCCTTATTTGGTCTCCTCAACATTTCGCACCCTCTACTCCCTGATTTCTCAGTTTGTTTATGACCTTGGGTTCCCTGCCTTGCTTAGATTGATCCAAGCGTCGGGACATATAAACAGTTATGAGGTTGGTCAGAAGCGAGCTTCTTATATCCAGCTACGAGCTGGAACCCTCACGCTTGCTGTTATTTCAGGCATTGCAGCCCTATTTGATGCCTAAACGTCTCGCACGATTAATTTTAGGATGGGGTTTCTACTCGCGGCAGTCCCATACTATAGTTGACCGCCCTAGTACCGAGATTATAGGAGATTTGACCGGATTGCAAAAGCGATCGCACAAAATGCTCTAAATCTGATCCAATGCGACGGAGATTATATTCTGTCAAATCTTCCCCTTCCGATGCTGCGACTAACTCATCAAACTTTCGATAGACTTGTTGCAGGGCTTCATCATTCCAGTTAAATTCATTATCTGGGTCAATGTCAATGGTCAATTTTTCTTCACTGGGAATGATTTCGTTATCCTGAAGTTCCGCAGTCAAAATGTGAATGTGACGGGTTGTAGACTTTAACAGCATAGTTTAGGATGAGTGAGACTAAGTGCCTATTATACACTTATTACGGCGACTGTGATCCCAACAATCACCAGAGGCTAGGCTAATTGATAAGTGCGAGACGTTTAGGAGACCAAATAAGGCTGCAATGCCTGATGAAATAACCTCCTAGTGGGGATTTAAACCCCTTGATTGAATATAAGGAGCGCACTCCTGACCATCCTCATAACTGTTTATATGTCCCGACGCTTGGAGAAATCTAAGCAAGGCAGGGAACTCAAGGTCATAAACAAACTGAGAAATCAGGGAGTAGAGAGTAACGGCGATAGCCACCCCCAGTTTTAGGATTCATAACCCGTCAGATTGAAGCGGGGAACGGAAGGCATGAGGTAGAACCTACTACCAAAAATGTGACCACTGCCAACCATCCATGACTAAGGAAATCTGAATGTTCCGACTTGAACCATCGTAATTAGCAAGCAGCGAAATAGATTGACACGCTGCGCTCAAAAGAGCAAGGGGAAAAGAAGAGGTTTTTATATACCATCTTCACAGACCTTTAAAAGTACCCCGGTGGATAGGACAAGTCTAAAGATGGAATGCCCATATAAACGGAACGTTTTAAATCCTCCTGGACTATGAATATCTGGTCGAGATATCAGTAGTAACAAATGTAAGCGCAAGTCCTAGAGGAAGTGAGATGTGACCAAAAGCCAACGCCCTGCTGTAATGGCAGGGATATGCTGACAGGTTACGGTTTGATTGCATGAATAGAGTCTAGTAGGAGTTACTATGACGAAAGCGAGTTTAAAGAAAGGTTTTGAGAAATCAGAGCCAATCAAGACGTGCGTTTGTATGGAAACAAATCCCCTGGGCGAAAGTCCAGAGGAAAGTTGTCAAGCTCCAAAAGAGGATATTTCAAGCAGCTAAATCGGGACAGGATGCCAAGGCAAGAAGGTTGCAACGTCTACTGGTGAAGTCATATTATGCACGGCTCTTAGCAGTGCGACGAGTGACTCAAGATAATCAAGGCAAGAAAACAGCCGGGGTCGATGGAATGAGAGTAATCTCACCAAGGCAAAGGATTAAACTTGCTGAAAGTATAGCACAAGACAGAACATTTAGGACGTATAATGGCAAGGATATCTACAGAAGACCCAAAATGCCAGCCCCCTACAGTTACGACCTTAGACAAAAAGTTATTAATGCAATTGAACTAGAGGTGTTGCATAATAGAAAATGATATTCTCAAATAAATCAAGATGGATTGTCCTTATTGCCAAAGCCATAAAGTAGTCAAAAATGGTCATCGTCAGGGAAAACAGAGTTACCTGTGCCGTGAATGTGGTCGCCAATTTCGAGAAAATCCCTGTCCTGGAGGTTACAGTTCTGATGTCAAAGAGCTTTGTGTGAAAATGTCCCTCAATGGCATGGGATTTCGAGCCATTGAGAGAGTCACTGGTATTTCTCACAACACAAT
>NZ_PKGG01000631.1:0-308 GCF_046480465.1 Arthrospira sp. PCC 8006 | reverse complement strand
ATCGGAGACCGTTTTGTGGGTACACACGGACTCCAAAACGACGGAAGCCACGTGCACGATGACCAAGAGTATGTGGTTGTGGGCATCCTCAAAGCGGGTGGTTCGGTGCTAGACCCACTTATACTGACGCCGCTAGAAAGCGTGTGGGCGGTGCATGATCATCATCATCATCATGACCATGACCATGACCATGACCATGACAAAGACAAAGACAAAGACAAAGACAAAGACAAAGACCATGACCATGACCATGAGCACGAGCATGTTCATGGGCCGGATTGTAATCATGACCATGACGAAGACCATGA
>NZ_PKGG01000426.1:0-1790 GCF_046480465.1 Arthrospira sp. PCC 8006 | reverse complement strand
ATAAGAAGGGCGGGTTCCGTAAGTTGGCGGGTTTTTACCGGGGTGTTACATAAGAAGGGCGGGTTCCGTAAGTTGGCGGGTTTTTACCGGGGCGGATCTAGCACCCGCCCCTACCAGCCGCCCCTATCATTGGTAGTTATTTAGTCGTGGCGTTGTTGCAATTGTAGACGAATGGCGGCGTGGACGGTGCGAGTAATTGGGTAAAAATAGGCTAATACTAACCCCATTGATAAAAAGGCAATGGGAATGGGACCTACCATCAGGCGAATTGCCCATAATACTGATTCGGGTTGGCTGATTGCGTGTTCTGAACCCGTTGTGGCTAACAGTCCAGCATGGCTGAGAATTTGGCCAACAATAAATAGGGATAGGGCAATTCCTAGTTTTTGTAACATTACCATAAAACTGTAAAAAATGCCTTCCCGTCGCTGTCCGGTGTTGAGTTCATCGAGATCAACAACATCGGGTAAAATTGACCAGGGGACTAGGTGGGCGGTGGCTATTCCAAATCCGGCGATCGCACCTAAACCATACATGGTTAACATTTGTCCGGGTTGTAGCATAAATAGTCCGACTCCGGCTAACATGGTGAAGGGAATGCCTAAACAATAGACGGTTTTTTTGTCTACTTTTTGGGCGATCGCATTCCAGAAAGCCATACCCAGTAAGGATACCCCTTGCACTAATAATGCCATTTGGGTTAAGTGGCGATCGGCTAGTTGCATATAATCTACTATAAAATAGGGTAGAATAGCAACGGTTACCTGTACTCCCAACCAGGAACATAAATAAATCCCAATGGCATAAAGAAAGGGTTTGTTACTAAAGGCAATGCGAATTTGTTGTAAAAATGGTAATGATGGAGGTCGGGTGATTGCCAATCGTTTAGCTTCTTGTTTAAAGTAGCGTTTACTGGTTCCGAAAACACATATATAGACAGATATCATCGCCATTAATCCCCCCAAACTACCCAATAAAGGATATCGCAATTGGGGAGATTCAAATAATCCAAATAGAACCTGGGCTAACACTAAAGTAAATAGACTTCCGCCAATTTTAAAAGCTGATTGAAAGCTGATTAAACTGGTACGTTCGTCATAGTCKTGGGTAAGTTCAGCCGCCAAAGCACCGAGGGGAAGAAATACGGCGGTAAATGCGGTATAAAATAGGATGGTAATCAAGCCATAATAGCCGAATAGTAGCCAGCCACTAACAGGAGGTACAACCCAATGCAGGAAAAAGCAGATACCCAAAGGAATAGAAGCTACTATCATCCAAGGGTAACGCCTTCCCCAACGAGACTGGGTGCGATCGCTTAACCAACCAATCATCGGATCACTGATAGCATCCCATCCTTTACCAAGTAATAATACACTACCTGCTAAACCTGCATCAAGTCCCGCAATATTAGTCAAGAAAAACAGCAAAAAGAAGACTTGCATACAGCCGGGAATAGCACCGCCAAAATCTCCCATTGCATAGGCGGCTTTAGTGCGAATAGCCAGATGATCACTATGGTAGTCGGTAGCTTGAAAGCGATCGCTGAGTTGAACAAGTGCCGTCTTGGCTTGTTGTCGAGAAAGGCGGATCATAGTTTAGGATTYATCTACAGGTAATTCTCGGATTGATTGATAATAGCATATATACATTGAGTTAGCATTGACTTCAGGAAATCATGTTAATTATTAATTATTAATTATTAATTATTAATTATTAATTATCTGAAAAGCAAGTCGCGCCGCCCCTATAGTACCCGCCTGATTTCCTAATTCGGCGGTCAAAATTTGTAG
>NZ_PKGG01000647.1:0-290 GCF_046480465.1 Arthrospira sp. PCC 8006 | reverse complement strand
TAGCGTGGTTGTCCCCGAAAATGCGCCGAAAGTTAAAATCGCCGCTATACGTAATCAAGGCGCGGAAACACACTTTTGTGCACCTGGGATTAAGTCGCGGGAAAAAGCCATGCAGGATATCATTGAAAAAAATGGCTACCACTTTATTCCTCCATATAATCACCTCGATATCATTGAAGGTCAGAGCACTTGTGCACGTGAGATGCTTCAACAAAACCCTAATATCGACCTGATCCTTTCCCCGGTGGGGGGTGGAGGTTTGCTTAGTGGAACTTTACTAGCTTGTGAAA
>NZ_PKGG01000435.1:0-1703 GCF_046480465.1 Arthrospira sp. PCC 8006 | reverse complement strand
GTTCGTTTATGACCTTGAGTTCCCTGCCTTGCTTAGTTACCTAAGCGTCGGGACATATAATCAGTTATGAGGATGCTCAGGAGAGGTCTCCTTATATCCAGATTCGGAGCTGGAATCCTCACCGGGTAGTTATTTCGGGCATTTCAGCCCTATTTCATACCCGAACGTCTCGCACCTGCATCAAGTACATAGTATTGTCCTTGATTTATGGCAGTCTAAATTCTACCAATTGCGTCCTGGGCTGACCGTCCGGGACGGAACCCATAGCTAGTACCCTCAAATCTTGACTCCCATTCGGGCTCAAGTGCCGACTGAACCAAGGCTTGCCTTGCTCTATCTTGGATTGTGGGAATTCCTATTCCAGCTTTTTTCATCCCTGCCAGGTTTTGGTATCCACACCCGTCGCAGTGGTTTTGCTTTGAGGTTTCCCTTAATGTTCTTAACAAGCTCAAACCTTTGTCTTGGAGAGATTACTCTTACTCCATCAACGCCGGCTGTTTTCTTGCCTTGATTATCCTGGGTCACTCGCCGTACTGCTAAGAGTCGAGCATAGTATGATTTCACCAATAGACGTTGCAACCTTCTTACCTTGGCATCCTGTCCCGATTTAGCCGCTTGAAATATACTCTTTTGGAGCTTGAAAACTTTCCGCTGAACCTTAGTCCATGGGATTGCCTTCCATGCGTTGTTCGTAGTCTTGATTGGTTTGGGCTTGCCAAATCCTTTCTTTAAACTCGCTATCGCCATATGTACACCTACTAGGCTCTATTTCTTACAATCAAACCGTGACCCGTTAGCATATCCCTACCATTACAGTCGGGCATTGGCTTCTGGTCACATCTCACCCCCTAATGGGCTTGCGCTTACACTTTCACTACTGACTCTCTCGACCAGATTGTCAGAGCCTAGAAGGGGTTAAAACGTTCCGTTTATATGGGCATTCCATCTTTAGACTTGTCCTTTCCACCGGGGTACTTTTAAAGGTCTGTGTAGGTGATGACATAATTACCCTACTTTTCCCCTTACTCTTTTGAGCGCAGCGTATCAACCTATTTCGCTACTTATTATTTACGATGGTTCAATTTGGAACATTCAGATTTCCTTAGTCATGGATGGTTGGCAGTGGTCGTTTTTGGTAGTAGGTTCTACTTCACGCCTTCCGTTCCCCGCTTCTATCTGACGGGTTGTGAATCCTGAAACTGGGGGTGGCTATCGCCGTTACTCTTTCCCACAATCGCCCAAGTGGTTTTAATCCTCCATGTTGTATAATTGAGTATTGCGATTTTCTTTGTGGGATTGACCTTGAGTTCCCTGCCTTGCTTTCGCTTTGGGACATATAAACAGTTATGAGGATGGTCAGGAGTGCGCTCCTTATATTCAACCAAGGGTTGAAGTCCTCACCAGGCGGTTATTTCGGGTATTGCAACCCTATTTCATGCCTGAACGTCTCGCACCAAACAAAATAGTATAACATAAAAAGCCGTCCTAGAAGGACGGGGCTTTAGACCCCAGCGATTCTCATTTTGGAAATTCAACTGCTATCGGGTGGGATGTCTAACTCAAGACCCTCAAGCATAAAGGTCAGAAGGTGGTCCCAACTGTCGAAGTACAGTCTGGGTAAGCGCGCGCAAATCATTAAAGAAGGTTTGGCGCTTAGGTAAGTGCGCTCGTAGCAACTGGTACTTGTTATCGAGCAACTCCTG
>NZ_PKGG01000494.1:0-809 GCF_046480465.1 Arthrospira sp. PCC 8006 | reverse complement strand
CAAACCCCCCCTGACCTAATAGGCGTTCGGTTAGGTAGCGCCCATCTAAAATCAGGGGCATACCGCAGGTAGTACAATACTTCTGTTGTACCGTTTTGAGGTTGGCATGATCATCAAGGTCAGGATATAAGTTATCTGGCCTGGGACAACCGGGGCGAGTACAGTGGATTTTCATCAGAAGTTAGGTTGGGCTTATGGCCTGAATTGATTTTCACTGAAAAAGTGCGGCTACCCTAGGATTTTGGCAAAAATCCACCGTGGGGTCAATTCATCCGCTGCTCAGAATTACAAAATAGAGGTAAAATCTCGCGACTGAAGGCTTCGGCGGCTTTAGATTGATACCGATTAGGATTAACAATTACTGATAACATCCGTTTAACCGTTACTGAATCAATGGTGGCCCGATGCAGCATCCCCATTTGTAGCTCTTTTTCAATAGCCGAAGTAGACACAAAAGCGGCTCCCAGTCCCGCTTGCACAGTATTTTTAATAGCCTCAATCGAGTTAAGTTCCATTTCAATCCGTAAGCGACGCGGATCAATATCATAGCGACTGAGGACTTGATCAATCACCTTGCGAATAGTCGATTGAGCATCTAGGGCGATAAACTTGAGGTTATACAGGTCTTCCTTTTGAATAAAGTCTTTTTCAGCCAAGGGGTGAAACACAGGCAAAACTAGGGCTAGTTCATCCTCAATATAAGGTTGAACGCTGAGACAGTCCTGCAATTCTGGCGGGATCTCACCGCCAATGATGGCTAAGTCAATTTGTCCGTTAGCAACACTCCAAGCCGTGCGACGGGTAGAGTG
>NZ_PKGG01000532.1:0-537 GCF_046480465.1 Arthrospira sp. PCC 8006 | reverse complement strand
TGGTGAAAAAGGCATACATGCCGGCCGGAACTTCGGTATCACCTACCATGACAGCTTCTGAAAAGTCTATGGCAGTGGCCCAATGTGAACCGCTTACCCAGACTTGGTCATAGGATACCAGGCCATTCCAGATCACTCGGCCTCTTTTACCCGGTGAACCGTAATTGATAGTGATTTCGGCATTTCCTATAGTTCCTTTGGCTTCTCTTCTTGAGCTTCCCTTGATTTCATCTTCTTTAATATAGCCGGCATTGACACTGTCCGCATAGCCGGGCCTTACCAAGGTGTGTTCCTGTTCCAGTTGACTTAGGCCTTCTACATTTCTCAGGTCCTGTGTCTGAACAGATTTCTCAGTATTGCAGGCAAATAAAACCGTAAGGGCAAAAAAGCCAGGAATAAAATTTCTGTAATTCATAGTAAAAAGGTGTTTGGTTTAATTTTTTTAACTGATTTATGTCCTATAAGTTTCTTTATTGTGGGGTGATCTCTTAAAGAGCGTTGAATTGTTCCATCAATTCTTCTGATATCCCGGGGGTA
>NZ_PKGG01000153.1:0-12878 GCF_046480465.1 Arthrospira sp. PCC 8006 | reverse complement strand
CGCCAAACATCGCTTTGATGAAAATTAAGACCATGATATATAAATACTCTAGGATTATTATCTGCTTCTAATTGCATAGAATAATGCCCTTGATGAGAAAACGCCCAGCTATTTCCTCCAACTCTACTATTTAGTACTAAACTTGCCGAACTAGCAGTAGAGCCTATCCGGCGTATGTCAAACCCCCTCCAAACATTAAAATAAATAAGCATATTTCCATCAGGAAAACTTTCATTAGTTGCAAAAGTTACTGGATTATTTGTTATGTTAAATGTTTTAATTCCTGTTAAAGTTTGATTTCCTGTAGTTCTTACTACAGTTGAATCTACATTAATTGTTCTATTAGCTGCTAATGTTCCTCCTCCTGATAAACCATCACCTGCTGTTAATGTAATATTTGAATGTGTGTGCGTTGTGGGAGTCCTAGCGTCAGATAATCTACTATCATTACCTTGACAGGCTGTGCCTGCTGTAGTGCCGTAAGCAACTGCCCATGTTGTTGAAGCACTCCCATTAAAATTATTTCCAGTTAATCCCGTACCATTTGTTAATGTATTAGGAGTATTGGCAGTTATTGTTATATTGGCACTACCATTAAACGAAGTCCCATTAATTGTTCTTGCTGTTTGAAGTGCTGTTGCTGTTCCGGCGTTTCCACTTATTGACCCGGTAATTAATGAATTAAATGTTTTAACTCCTGTCCATGTCTGATTCCCAGTTGTAATTATCCCTGAATTAGTTGCACTAGCTGTAGGTAAAGTAACATTAGTTCCTGTTGATGATGTAACTACAGGACCTGCTGTTGTTCCTGCTGTTACTCCTAAATTAGTTGCTACATTTACTTGTGCGCCTGCCGCAATCCCATCCAGCTTTGTCTTATCAGCGTTCGACATTACACCTGCAACGGTTGTTGTAGCAGCAGGTAATACAGCATTAGTACCGTCAGAACTGTTAACGGTTAACGTATTGCTTGTAGTGCTTGTAGAGAGGTTGGTGGATACGTTTGGGGCGGTGTTTCTAAACTCAGTTCCTACTAAAGTTAAGCCAGTTCCCGCAGAATAAGTTGTATTAGGAGGTGTTACCCAAACACCATCGCCGCGTAAATAGTTAGATGTACTGCCATTTGTATCAATGGCAGCAACATTACCTGAATTTGTTATTTGAGATAAGGTATGTGTATGGCTAGTTGGTGTTCTAGCATTTGATAATCTGACATCGTTACCTTCTGTAACAGTTCCAATAGTTGTTCCAAAATTTTTGTTAAATGCTGTACTTTTGGTAAAAGTAGGCTCTTTACCGTCTAATGTACTTTGAAGTCCTGTAACATTAGCAATAGTATGTGTATGTTCTGATGGAGTAAACGTAGACGGTTTGGACGTTATTTCAGTCCAGCTATGGGAATGAGTAGATGGGGGGAAAGTGCCAGGTTTATTAGTAATATTATTCCAAGTTAACTGAGTTAATTTGACTAAATTAGTATGTGAGTCAATAACTGCTTGTATCCGTTCATTAGTTAAATACAGATTAACTTCACCTTCTGGCAAGTCATCGGTTGATTGCCCAAACTTACTAGAGTAAATGTTGAAATTAGTCATAACTGCCTCTATATTGAGTAATCAAATAAATGGCTAATAACTTAATACTAGCCATTCATTTGATGATTACATATTGATATATTCGATAATTGTAACGCTGATACTAGCGCTAGATTCTGCTATCGCCTGTAACTCAGTTCTACCCCACGTTATTGAGATGGTATCACCTGGCTTAACCGAAAATGCAGCGTCTGACACGCTATCACCTGTAGGGTCAAATATTAGATGTACATTGGTATTTGACCGATTCTTTACAAACACCGTTCTACCGTTACTGGTAGCATTGATAGGCACAACTTCCGTGATAGTGTTAGCAGTCAAACTTATCGCGGTAGTTTCGGGAGTTCCCGGTATTTTACTGCTCATATTTAGAGTGTCTAAATTGACAATAGAACTGTAAACTGAGAAACTCATAATAAACTCCTAAATCAAAGTACAATTTACCAATTTATTGTTGGTTCTAATCCAACAATATTGGTTACGCTATCCTCAGTTATAGCATAGATAGAAGCTGTTGATTTTAGTTCATCATCCCACCCAGCGTTAGGAGGTAAATATAGGCATTGATAAGGTACACAGTTACTGATATCACCGTGACAAAACCATACCCCTACAGAACCTACGTTTTGTAAGTGCAACCTATACCGATTAATATTTACAGAGGATTCTAGGCGTTAGAATCGTTAGTAGGTAGGAGAGCTTCTACAGAGGTTTCGGGAGCGATTTTGGGAGCTACAAACCCGCCTGAGTAAAGCACTGAACCGCGTTGTTGTTGAGCAAATACCGGGAAGATTTCACGCACTTGAGAAGCGACTTCAACAGTTTTTACATCATAGGTTTGAGTCGCTACTTTCGGATATAAACCAATCCCGATAATTGGTAACAGTAGACAGGTGGCAATCATCACTTCGCGAGGTTTGGCATCTCCTAGATATTTTTCAATGTTGAATCCGCCACTATTTTCACCGTAGAACACCACCCGCAATAGGTTGAGTAAATAAATGGGGGTTAAAATTAGACCGACAGCAGCTAAACCGATGACTACAATTTTGAAGTTGGAACTGTAGATATCGCTAGTTGTGATGCCGAGGAAGATAGTTAATTCTCCGACAAAACCACTCATTCCAGGTAGTGCTAAAGAAGCCATTGAACCAGCAGTGAATAGGGCAAACACTTTAGGCATATCTTTAGCCATACCGCCCAATTTGGACATTGATAGGGTGTGGGTACGTTCGTAAGTAACACCTGCTAGGAAGAACAGCATGGCGGCGATTAAACCGTGGGAAATCATTTGCAGAACTGCGCCGTTAAGTCCCAATTCAGTTAAGGAAGCAATACCCAGGAGGACAAAACCCATGTGGGAGATAGAGGAACAAGCTAATCGACGTTTGAGGTTATCTTGAGCAAAGGCGCTTAATGCACCGTAGACAATATTAACTACTCCTAGAATTGCCAGAATTGGGGCAAAATACAGGTGAGCGTTGGGTAGCATTTCCATGTTCATGCGGATTAAGCCGTAACCACCCATTTTCAGGAGAACACCCGCTAAAATCATGGATACAGGCGCGGATGCTTCGCTATGAGCATCAGGTAGCCATGTGTGGAGAGGGAAGATAGGGAGTTTGACGGCGAAGGCAATTAGGAAGCCTGCATACAAGAATAATTCTAAGGCTAGGGGATAGTTTTTGTGAGCGAGGGTGCTAATGTCGAAACTGAGGTTGGAGCCGTAGAATGCCATTGCTAGGGCGGCGACTAGGATGAAGATGGAACCTAGGGCAGTATATAGAATGAATTTAGTCGCTGCATAGAGGCGCTTTGCTCCACCCCAGATGGAAATCAGAATATAAACGGGAACCAGTTCTAGTTCCCACATCAGGAAGAATAATAGCAGGTCTTGGGCTGCGAATACTCCCATTTGGGCGGAGTACAGCACTAATAAGAGAAAATAAAATAGTCTGGGCTTGTTGGTGACGCGCCAGGAGGCTAGAATAGCTAATGTATTAACGAAACCTGTTAGTACGATTAGGGGCATTGATAGGCCATCTACTGCCACTGACCAGTTCAGCCCTAATTGGGGAATCCAACTATAGGTTTCGGCTAGTTGGAATGTTGAATCGTTGAGATTGTAGTTAGTCCAAAAGCATACAATTGTCAGAACTAAGTCTATCAAACCGACTCCTAGGGCATACCAGCGGATAGTTTTGCCTTCTCGGTCGGGAATTAGGGGAATGGCAAAGGATGCCAATAGGGGAAATAAGATAATTGCTGTTAGCCAGGGAATTTGACTGCTCATGGTCAGTGTGAGAATAAATACCTATTGCTTGCTTGTTAGTGAATTATACTCAAAGAGTAAAGTTTTGTTAAGCCTTTGGGCAAACTTTTTTTCGAGATTGTCTAAATCCACTACACAGTAAGGGTTTCAGGCTGTGATTTTTTTTTGATCCTGGGTTATCCTTGACTGCATGGATTGAGTATAGTCTATGACAATAGGTATGTCAACTTATTTGAATCTATCTATCTGGGGGTGTCAGTGGACCATTTTTAGGGACTTTGGTTGAAAAAGATGGATATTTATTCAGAAGCGACAAACTCTGTGTCACAATTGGGATCGGTTTAACCCATTTGTTAAGAAGTATAAAGCTGTCATCAGTTATGGAACCCCTTTATCAATATGCCTGGTTAATTCCGGTGTTGCCCCTCTTTGGTGCGATGCTGGTGGGCATAGGGCTAATCTCATTGAACAAAGCCACTAACAAAATTAGACAGGGAAGCGCTATATTCCTGATTTCCCTGTTAGGTGCATCAATGGTTTTGTCCTTTGCTCTCCTAGCCAGTCAAATCAACGGCCATGAATCCTACACTCATATAATTGAGTGGGCGGCGGCTGGAGACTTTAAAATCAGTATGGGCTACACAATTGACCATCTGACCGCTGTGATGTTGGCGATCGTCACCACTGTAGCCCTATTGGTCATGGTCTACACCGACGGCTATATGGCTCATGATCCAGGATATGTTCGTTTTTATGCCTATCTGAGCCTATTTAGCTCGTCTATGTTGGGTCTGGTAGTTTGTCCCAACCTGCTACAAGTCTATATTTTCTGGGAATTGGTAGGGGTATCTTCCTACCTACTGATCGGGTTTTGGTACGATCGCAAACCAGCAGCAGATGCCTGTCAAAAAGCCTTCATCACTAACCGTGTCGGTGACTTTGGTCTGCTGTTAGGCATCCTCGGTCTGTATTGGGCGACTAACACCTTTGAATTTGAGTTAATGGGGTCTCGCCTAGAATACCTAGTAGAAAGCGGGTCCATTAGTGGGGCGCTGGCTGCTATATTTGCCATCCTAGTGTTCTTGGGTCCCGTAGCCAAATCCGCTCAATTTCCCCTCCATGTTTGGCTTCCTGACGCAATGGAAGGCCCGACCCCCATTTCTGCTCTCATTCACGCCGCCACCATGGTAGCGGCTGGGGTATTCCTGATCGCCAGAATGTACCCCGTGTTTGAGGGTATCCCCGTGGTGATGACTACGATCGCCTGGACTGGTTGCTTTACTGCCTTTTTAGGCGCTAGTATCGCCATCACCCAAAACGACATCAAAAAAGGACTCGCCTACTCCACCATTTCCCAGCTAGGCTATATGGTCATGGCAATGGGTGTCGGTGCTTATAGCGCCGGACTCTTCCACCTAATGACCCACGCCTATTTTAAGGCAATGTTGTTCCTGTGTTCGGGTTCGGTTATTCATGGTATGGAAGCCGTAGTCGGACACGACCCGGTTTTAGCCCAGGATATGCGACTAATGGGGGGACTGCGGAAATATATGCCCATTACTAGCACCTGCTTTTTGATTGGGACTCTGGCTATTTGCGGCATTCCTCCCTTTGCTGGCTTCTGGTCAAAAGATGAGATTCTCAGCAGTGCCTTTGCTTCTAATCCTGCCCTGTGGGTGGTAGGCTGGCTAACGGCTGGTATTACGGCATTTTATATGTTCCGTATGTATTTCAGCACCTTTGAAGGTCAATTTCGGGGTAATGATACAACCATACAGCAACAGCTAACGGCGGCGGCTAATGGCCCTAATTATGCCTTTGGTCCGGGTGCGATGAACCCAGAGGAACTACATAGCGATGATCATGGTCATGGTCATGATCACGGTCATGGTCATAGTGATACTCCCCATGAGTCTCCCTGGACTATGACTATTGCTTTGATGGCTTTAGCTGTTCCCTCTGTGTTTATTGGGTTATTAGGAACTCCCTTTAATAACTATTTCGAGATGTTTATTCACGCTCCCGGGGAGTCAATAGCTGAGGTGATGGAACAGTTGGCTGAGTTTGAACTCGGCGAATTTGTGATTATGGCGGGGAGTTCCGTTGGCATTGCTTTGATTGGTATTACTTTGGCATCCTTGATGTACTTGAAACATCAAATAGCTCCAAATGCGATCGCTCAAAAAATCCAACCTCTTTACCAATTCTCCCTCAACAAATGGTATCTCGACGATATTAACGACCTCCTATTTGTCAAAGGAAGTCGCCGCCTCGCCCGTCAAATTCTCGAAGTTGACTATCGAGTTGTTGATGGTGCCGTTAACTTAACAGGTTTAGTGGCTTTAGTCACCGGAGAAGGTCTCAAATACTTAGAGAATGGTCGCGCCCAATTTTACGCCCTAATTGTATTTGTAGCAGTCCTCGGCTTTGTCGTATTTTCCGGCATTGGCTAACTGCAATTACCTCCGTGTTTCCGTAATTTGGGGAAGTGGAAAATCTCCGGTTTAACTAACCATTAGATTCACAACACTTTCCCAATCTTGTAGTGAATGATTGGCGCTTTTGTCCTAAGCGTGAAAGGACAACTAAACATGACAATGGCTAATTTTCCTTGGCTGACGATTACAATTCTGTTTCCCATTGTGGCATCACTGTTTTTACCCTTTATCCCTGATAAAGATGGTAAAACGGTGCGCTGGTATGCCCTAATCGTGGGATTGATTGACTTTTCAATTATTGTTTATGCCTTCTGTACTGGGTATGACTTGAATACCCCCGGTTTACAGTTGGTAGAACGTTATGACTGGCTACCCGAAATCGGTTTGAGTTGGTCCGTGGGGGCTGATGGCTTATCTATGCCCCTGATTATCCTCACCGGATTTATCACCACCCTCGCGATTTTAGCAGCTTGGCCAGTCACTTTAAAGCCCAAACTTTTCTACTTCCTAATGTTGGCGATGTATGGCGGTCAGATTGCCGTTTTCGCTGTCCAGGATATGTTGTTATTCTTCCTGGTTTGGGAGTTGGAATTAGTTCCCGTTTACCTAATTCTTTCAATTTGGGGCGGTAAAAAGCGCCTGTATGCGGCTACTAAGTTTATTTTGTATACCGCAGGCGGTTCCCTGTTTATTTTGGTCGCAGCCCTGACTATGGCCTTCTATGGCGATACTGTTACCTTTGATATGCAGGCGATCGCCATTAAGGACTTTCCCATTAAACTAGAATTACTCCTGTATGGTGGGTTTCTGATTGCATACGGGGTCAAATTACCCATTTTTCCCCTTCATACCTGGCTACCTGATGCCCACGGGGAAGCTACCGCCCCCGCCCATATGTTACTAGCGGGTATCCTCCTAAAAATGGGCGGTTATGCCTTGCTACGCATGAATGTGGGAATGCTACCCGATGCCCATGCCACCTTCGCCCCCATTTTAGTGATTTTAGGCGTAGTTAACATCGTCTATGCCGCCTTCACTTCTTTTGCCCAACGCAACCTCAAACGAAAAATCGCCTATTCCTCAATTTCTCACATGGGGTTTGTGTTAATTGGTATGGGCTCATTCACAGAAATAGGCCTCAGTGGTGCCATGTTGCAGATGATTTCCCATGGCTTAATTGGGGCTAGTTTATTCTTCCTGGTCGGCTGTACTTATGACCGCACCCATACGCTCATGTTAGATGAAATGGGAGGGGTTGGTTTAAAGATGAAGAAAGTTTTTGCCATGTGGACTACTTGTTCAATGGCATCTCTAGCCTTACCCGGAATGAGTGGGTTTGTGGCTGAATTAATGGTGTTTATTGGTATCGCTACCAGTGATGCTTACAATGCCACATTTAAAGTGCTAGTCGTCTTCCTGGCTGCAGTTGGTGTAATTATTACCCCCATTTATCTGCTGTCCATGCTGCGGGAAATTCTCTATGGTCCCGAAAATCAGGAACTAACCTCCCACGAAAAACTGGTAGATGCAGAACCCCGCGAGGTATTTGTTATCGCCTGTTTATTAGTGCCCATAATTGGCATTGGGTTATATCCCAAAGTGGTAACACAAATGTATGATTCAACCACAACTCAACTTACCGCTTTAATGCGGCAGTCTGTCCCCACTTTGGTTAAGAATAATCCCATTGCTACCAATACTCAAGAATTGGTTTCTCTAAATGCTCCCATCATCGGTAAGTCCCTGTCTGAGAATTAACCAATTTAACCAATTCAATACCTAATTAATCATTCCCCCCCAACTGCTGGGGGGATTTTTTTATCATACCATAGCAGCCCTATAAACTTAACTGACAACATTTATAGCTGGCTTGATTTATGGGAAGTAATATAACCGCATAAAAACCATTGAGTTACCGTCAAGATATAGTAAGCACCTGTCATCATTAAAGCCACACTACCAAAGCGGATAATACCTTCAGAATGGTTTAACAACCGCTTGCTTTGTTTTGCTAATCCAGTAAACAAACTAGCTAGGAAAATCAACAGAGTATATCCCAGAGCATAACTCACCATAGTCAGGGTTCCGAGCAGTTGATAACCCCTCTCCGCCGCCCCTGCTAATACCGCAAATAACACCGGACTAGCACAGGGAGAACTCACCAAAGCCAAAGTTAAACCTACTTCTGGTAGAAGATGACCCTAAACTAGCTGAATTTATCGCATCGGAACTCATCACCCTAGAGGGATATCAGGTAACAGTTGCTTCTAACCGCATTGAAGGCTTAACTATAGCTCATAATTCTGACCCTGATATGTTAATTTTAGATTGGTGTCATTAATCAATAAGTATGATATAATTATATGTTGTCTCATCTTATCTTGTTGACACCAACAAAAGTAGCTCATGAATCCATTTTCTCATCAGAACCCTAATTCTCAGAAAGATAATCAATCCCCCAATGGGTTAAACAATATCCATCATCCCTCGGAATCAGATATCGAAGACCTGCAATTTAATGAATATGATCCACGAGTAGTTAAAAATCTCAAAAATTCCTTTTTGTCTCTAGTAGTTATTGGCTTAGTTTTAGGGCTTTTTATTGCGGCGGGAGTTATATATATTATGAATCGATTTGATATTAATGCTCAACCTAGTAATAACTCTAGCATCCCACCAGTTCAAGAATTGTTATAAATTCTGTGATTAATTATTCAGTATTATAACGCTGTTGGGCGATTTCTTTAACTTGTTTAGCAAAATGAGGATAGTTGTCTAAAACACTGTCGAAATCTTCTTTTAACAGTACAAAAAGCTCACAATAGCTGAGGGTTTTAACGGACGCAGTGCGACGGGTAGAATAAACTAGAGCAATTTCGCCAAAAAATGACCCCGCTGACATGATTCTATATACTTTTCCGGTTTTTTCGGAAAAGGCTTGCACTTCTCCCCGCTGGATAAAATACATTTCATGTCCTAACTGTTCCTCCCTAATTATATAGTCATTTGGTGGCAATATTCTCGGTTTTAGTTTAACCACTAAGGCTTCAATACAAGCTGGATCAGCATTTTTAAATAGGGGGACTTTTTCCAATAATTCCTGATATAAATACAGATAAATTTTAGTTTTTAAAGAATTGGGAATTTCATCGAGAAAGTCCCGGTCAAATGATGTGTCTCGGTTGCATTCCCACAGATATTGATAGTAGTCCCTAACCTGCGCCTGTAAAAAAGCCGGAATTTTGCGATCGCGCATATAAGACTGAACTTGATCAAGTTGTTCTCTAAACCTAGCCTGACTAGCATCTAAACTACTGACCACAGAAGCCACATTACCAATAATAAACGCATACATAGACACCCCCAAAATCATTACAACTAAAGTAAATGCAATTTCTAAGTTACTGGTGGGGGTAATATCGCCATAACCGACAGTTGTTAAAGTAGTAATTGACCAATATAGAGATTTCATATATTGGGTAGCTATGGGGGCTGTATCTAAGTTAGAATTAATTAACCAAGAGTCTCCGTAAGCAATCATTGACTTACCAATCCAAAACCAGATACAGGCGACCCAATGATCAATCAGAAATATAATCAGCACTAACTCAGTCATACGCACTAGGGCTGGATTAATTTCAACATTAGTCTCCCATCGCCGAAAAATTCTAAAAAATTGCGACAGTCTCAACAGCCTCGGTATTCTGAGGATAGCCAATATCAATACTGATAATTGAGGAAAAAATAGCCTAGCCATTAAATCCAGGGGGAGACTAGCGGCTAGGTTCATTTTCAAATATGTAGCCAGGTAATTTTGAGCGATTTTTTGCAGGTCTGTAATACATTCTCCTTGGTCAATATATGCCATCCTAAATCTTAGGAAAATATCCATGATGAAAATTAAGTCTGCGGCTAAATCTATCCCTAACCATAAATGGGAAGTAGTGGTATCAAAAGCTATACGAAATGGGATAACAATAAAATTGTATAGTATCACCAAAACTAATAAACATTCCCATAAAAAAACTTCTTTTGATTCTGGGTCAAAGATTTGCATTTATATCATCTCTCCTGATTTACTGTATCCGGGATTACCAAACATGGGATAATTTTAAAAATTTTCAGGGATTTTTCGGCTTAGTCTCATCAAAATTTAAGTTATATGAGGTGATATATAACCATGGCATAGATATGGTATCTGAGGTAAACTTGGGGAACACTTGAGAAACTTGTGTTTTCCAAATTTCCGGTAATTTTAGCTAGATAGTTGTTACAATAACTGATCATCATAGTACTAGCCAATTAATCATGATTCAGACCACGATCGCACCATTTCACAAAACAATTAAATCCCCTTTAACCAAAAACTCGATTAGGGTTTTACAGATTAATCTAGGAAAACGCTGTAACCTCGCCTGTACTCATTGTCATGTAGAAGCTGGTCCCCGACGCACCGAAGAATTAACCCCAGAAATTTGTGAACAATTAATTGAGTTAATTCGGCGTTTTCCACAAATTGAAACTGTGGACTTAACTGGTGGTGCGCCCGAAATGAATTATGGTTTTAAGCCATTATTAGAAGTGGCGAAATCCCTCAATAAACAAGTAATTGTCCGTTCCAACTTAACTATTTATTTTGTTAAGGGATTTGAGGATATCCCCGCCTACTGTAGCCACCACCAAGTCAGGATTATAGCATCTTTACCCTGCTATTTGCAAGATAMTGTCGATCGCATGAGAGGTTCAGGGGTTTATCAAGACTCGATCGMCGCCATTCAAAAACTCAACCAATTAGGATATGGTCACGCGCCGGATCTAATTTTAGATCTAGTCTATAACCCAGCTTTACCCACCTCAGACAGCTTTTCCCTACCCCCCCAACAGGAAAACCTACAACAAGCCTATAAGGTCTATCTGCGAGAGAAATTCGATATTGAGTTTAATCAACTTCTCACCATTACCAACCTTCCCATAGGTCGCACTAAGTTATTTTTACAGCGTCAAAAACTCCACGATAAATACTTAGATTTTTTGGCGGATAACTATAATCCTGATACCGTGGAAAATCTCATGTGTCGGAATGAATTATCAATTGATTATCTGGGAAATGTCTACGACTGTGATTTTAACCAGATGGAAAATCGACCCGCCAGAACCCCTGATGGTCAAAATATCACAGTTCAAACACTTCTGGAAGCTGACAGTTTAGATATCATTGAAACCGTCCACACTGAAGCATATTGCTATGGTTGTACTGCGGGCTGCGGTTCTAGTTGTGGAGGTGCTTTAACATGATGATTTTGGGGCTAGTTTAGGCTCATACCCTTGACTATTGCCTACCATAAAGCCGGGAATCTGTCAAGTAAAATCAATGATAATTCCTGGCTAATTAGCGGATAAGTTATAAGGTGAGTTTGGCAAAAATGTTGGCAATTCAAGATATATTAAGAAATGCGATCAAGTGGATAGACAGCTTAGGCGGCTGGGGGGCGGGAGTATTTATGCTCCTGTATATTGTGGCAACTGTTGCCTTTTTACCGGGTTCGATATTAACCCTAGGTGCGGGGTTTGTCTTTGGGGTAATTTGGGGTTCTGTTTATGTATCGATCGCCTCAACTTTGGGGTCAATTTGTGCGTTTTTAATCGGCCGATATTTAGCTAGGGGTTGGGTATCGGAAAAAATCGCCGGTCAGGAAAAATTCAAAGCGATCGATAATGCAGTAGGGAAGGAAGGCTGGAAAATCGTAGGACTCCTGCGCCTGTCGCCCATCTTTCCGTTTAACCTGCTAAATTATAGTTTGGGCTTAACCAAAGTTTCCCTAAAAGATTATTTTCTGGCTTCCTGGATAGGTATGATGCCAGGAACAGTCATGTATGTGTATATTGGATCTATTGCGGGTAGTTTAGCCACCCTGGGAACTGAGCGATCGCGTACAACAGGGGAGTGGATACTGTATGGCGTGGGACTGGTAGCCACCGTAGCCGTCACGGTCTATGTCACCAAAATCGCCCGGCGCGCCTTAAACGAGAAAATCGCCCCACCTGAACAATCCTAAAACTTCCCCAATCGGGAAAAAATTAGTTATAATGGTGGCAGCTTTGCCAAAAATCAGGTCGCAGTCATGCCACGTCAGGATACAATTTTTGAGCGCTATTTAGCGCCCATGTTCAAATTATTTGTAGACCGAGAAGCGATCGATAGCTTGGACAAAAGTATCGACTGGGAGTCAGTGTGCGATCGCCTCACTGACCCCAACCTCGTCTATCCCCAATATTACCAAACCCAAGACTTTCACGGTATCGAGGGAGGATACCTGAATAAAAGCGCCGCCCTCACCTACGACCCCATTACCCAATACGCCATTCCCCCCAATGAAACCTGGGTCCGCCAAGAAGCTATTGATACCATTACCGTTAAACCTAGACGCATATTAGACCTAGGGTGCGGCACAGGTTCAACTACCCTACTATTAAAACAAACCTTTCCTAATGCCGAAGTGATCGGCTTAGACTTATCTCCCTATATGTTGGCGGTGGCGGAAACTAAAGCCAAACAAGCCGGGTTAGATATCA
>NZ_PKGG01000605.1:0-365 GCF_046480465.1 Arthrospira sp. PCC 8006 | reverse complement strand
GCAGAACCCGCCCCGACAATTATCCATTATTAATTATCCATTATTAATTAATGACCGGGTGGGGGCGGGTTTATTTATACCCTGGTGGTTTGACATAATTAACAGCAGAACCCCAGATAGGGCGGGTTTATTTATACCCTGGTGGTTTGACATAATTAACAGCAGAACCCCAGATAGGGCCAGTTTATTTATACCCTCGTAGTCCGACATAATTAACAGCAGAACCCCATATAGGGCGGGTTTATTTATACCCTGGTGGTTTGACATAATTACCAGCAGAACCCGCCCTGTSAATTAACMATTATTAATTAATCACYGGGTGGGGGCGGGTTTATTTATACCCTCGTAGTCCGACATAATTAACA
>NZ_PKGG01000469.1:0-1089 GCF_046480465.1 Arthrospira sp. PCC 8006 | reverse complement strand
CCATCAGATATAATTGAAGTAGACCACATTATACCTCGAAACCACGGTGGAAAGGATGAATATAAGAATCTTCAGTTACTACACCGCCACACCGGCGATGATAAAACGGTACTAGATGATGCCGAAGCTGTATCCTTAACAATGGAGCAGTCAAACTAGGAGCCGTGTGAAGGGAAACTTTCACGCACGGTTCTGAATGGGAGGGGATGGAGGCGACTCCATTCTCGACCCCTAATCCCATATCCTGAGCTTTGTCAAAAATAGTCCCTTTCGGCAACATCAAGAAAGTCACCTGAGAAAGTTATCGTTATCTGAACACTTGAACTTGGTGGACTTTGGTAATTTGATTGACTATTGGCGATCGCGGATTCTTCTATAGATAGGTATTGCTTGCTATATGTCTGCTGCTATTACATCCCCATTATCTCCCGAAAACTGGCCGTTTGGTTTAGAAAATCTACCCGAATCAGCTTATTTAGTCGGGGGTGCGGTGCGGGATGCCTTATTGAGTCGCGCTGTGGGTGATTTAGATTTAGATTTTGTGGTGTTGTCGGAAGCAGTAAACACAGCCAAAACCATCGCCTCCCATTATCAAGCCGGATTTGTGTTGTTAGATGCGGAGCGACAAATTGCTAGGGTAGTATTCCCAGGGGTAACAGTAGATTTTGCTCAAGCTGAGGGAGGAAGTTTAGAGGTAGATCTAGGGCGGCGGGATTTTACAATTAATACGATCGCCTATCATCCCATAACCAAAACTTTTTTCGACCCCTATCAGGGACAACAAGACTTAAAACAGGGTCTGATGCGGATGATCAGTCGGGAAAATTTAGCTGATGATCCCCTGCGGTTGCTGCGGGGATATCGACAGGCGGCGCAGTTAGGCTTTGTGATTGAACCGGAAACTAAACAGACGATCGCCGATTTAGCCAGTTTATTACCACGGGTAGCAGCAGAACGTATCCGCACTGAGTTAGGATATTTACTCAATACCCCCTTGGGAGTGCCGAAATTAATTGAAGCCTGGAAAATCGGTCTGATCTCCCCCTGGTTTAGCAGTTTGGGAGATAGATGCGATCGCCTCAAAAATCT
>NZ_PKGG01000557.1:0-445 GCF_046480465.1 Arthrospira sp. PCC 8006 | reverse complement strand
CCCGCAATGCTTTCAGTTTAGCTCTAAAACTGGCGTGGTGAATTTGAAGGAAGTTCTGGTTATTGGGGCTGGCGATATTAATCTCCGGCTTGATACCGACGTTAAAACCTACCACAATTTGAGCGATTCGGTTCTCGATACAGTGATTAACAATGTAACGGGCGGCTTTGTTGAGATAATCCCTAACCTTGTTATGGCGATTCCGCGTTACCCTAGTCTGGCGCTCCTTTATTCCCTCGATTTTCTGCAAATCTTTAATCGATTGCAGTCGGGCGTTCTCTTTGTTGTACCAACGGTTAAGGGATTTCAGTTTTTTGCCATCCACGATAAAGGATGCCCCGTTGGTATCGACGCAAGTAGCCAGATTGTCAAGTCCGATATCGATCTCTAGAGCCGTATCGGGTTCGGTGGGAACGGGAGTTTCTTCCACCTCGTAAATAAACTC
>NZ_PKGG01000255.1:0-6683 GCF_046480465.1 Arthrospira sp. PCC 8006 | reverse complement strand
AAGCTATGGGTTCCGTCCAGGACGGTCAGCCCATGACGCAATTAGCAGAATTTATACTGCCATAAATCAAGGACAGTACTATGTTCTTG
Source organism: Arthrospira sp. PCC 8006 (assembly GCF_046480465.1). NCBI lineage: Bacteria > Bacillati > Cyanobacteriota > Cyanophyceae > Oscillatoriales > Microcoleaceae > Arthrospira > Arthrospira sp. PCC 8006. Next base: position 6,594 of record NZ_PKGG01000255.1, on the reverse strand, counting down.
ACGCGGATATAGCAAAATGCTCTTACCGTGAACCATGAATACCTACTGTCCAAAATTCATTGTCCAAGCAGCCTAAAAAGAGACCTGAAACAATGGCTCAAAGCGGGAGTGCTAGATAACGGTGTATTCGAGGATACAGAAACAGGGACACCCCAAGGAGGGGTAATAAGTCCAATACTCGCCAACATCGCACTGTTGGGAATAGAAAGGCTAGTTAAAGAAATATATCCTAATAAAGGAACAACCACTCAGGTGAACCTTATAAGATATGCCGATGATTTTGTGGTCATCTCCAAAGACCTAGGAATCATTGAACAGTGCAAGACTGCTATTTCTGAATGGCTAAAACCTGTAGGACTAGAAATAAAACCTGAAAAGACTCGAATCTGTCACACACTCAAAACTATTGAGTATGACGGTAAGACAGAGAATCCAGGGTTCGATTTTCTAGGATTCAATATCAGGCAATATCTGGTAGGAAAATATAAATCTGGAAAAACTGGTGGAGCAGCAAGCCGATTAATCGGCCACAAAACCCACATCAAACCCAGTAATAAAGCAATCAAAGCCCACACAGAAGTGATTAAAGGTGTAATAAAACAATATAGAACAACACCTCAATCAACCCTGATTAGTAAACTAAACCCGATTATTCGGGGAKGGTCAAACTATTATTCAGCGGTAGTCTCAGCAGAGACCTTCACTAAACTAGACAATATAATCTGGCAAATGTTACGGGCATGGACAGCATCAAGATGCAAAGGGGTGAACTACGAAAAGCTAAGTAATTATTTCAGACATGGAACGATTAAACTTAGCAATGGGAAAGAAAGACATGAATCTTGGTTGTTCCAGACTAAAGATGGATACCAACTATGGAAACATAATTGGACTCCGATTGTCAGACATACCCTGATACGCCCTGACGCCACACCATACGACGGAAATTGGACTTACTGGGCAACCAGGAGAGGACAAGCAATCGATACGCCAATTAGGGTAGCAAAACTACTCAAGAAACAAAAAGGTAGATGTACCTGGTGTGGGCAATTCTTTACCCCATCAGATTTAATTGAAGTAGACCACATTGTACCTAGAAGCCATGGCGGAAAGGATGAATACAAGAATCTTCAACTATTGCATCGCCACACCCGCGATGATAAGACAGCTCTTGACATAGAGATGTCGCTGTACTCTTAACAAAGAGACGGTCAGACTAGGAGCCGTATGAGGTGAAAGTCTCAAGTACGGTTTTGAATGGGAGGGGTAGACCGTGAGGTCTATCTCGACCCCTAATCCTAACTTGACAATGGACAAGAAAACTATGGCTAGTATTATTCTTCAAGTTGATGAAGAGATTAAGGTGGCATTTGAACAGGCTAACCCGGAAATCCAGAAACAGTTAAGTCATATTGTTGAGTTATTTTTACGAGGAAACTTATACGACAAGCGTTTAACTGAGGTGATGGCAGAAATTTCAGACAAAGCACAACAACGAGGCTTAACGCCAGAAATTTTACAAGATATTTGAGCCGATGACTATGTTGGCTCTATTTTGTTTAGGCTATTATTCGCAACAGTGAGCCACCCCTGAACAGCATCTTGTAAATTTTGCCGAACCTCTTCTATAGTATCTCCCTCGGTAATACAACCCGGAAGTGCTGGAACTTATGCCCAATAGCCACCTTCTTCTGCTGGATGAATAATTGCTGTAATTTTCATAAGCTAAGTATTAGTAAACTGCCGTTAAACAAAATTTTTTCTTCGCCCATTAGCCGTTACAAATGATTTGGCAGCTTGGGTGGGGAATGGTTAATCTGTATCATTACCCTCCTTCACCCCTTCAAAGGGATTACATAATGTTAACTCAGGTACGCGCTTGAAGTCATCCACATTTCTAGTCATCACACAAGCAGAGCAGTGCAATGCAGTTGCCGCAATCAGGGCATCGGGAAGTTTGAGGCGGTTATGTCGCCGTAATTGAATGGTGCGATCTTCAATTTGGGGCAGTAGGGGGACTTGTTCAAACTGCATCAACAAATCAGTAATGACCGCTTCTTCCTCATTGGATAATTCTGGKAAACTCAGCAACTCAATTCGCACAATGCAGGAAATAATCACCTCATTTTGTCTGATAAATGATTCTGAGAAAAATGGCAAGATTGCTGCTTCGTCAGCCAAGTAGTCAATAAATATGTTGGTGTCGTAGAGATACTTCATCGCTCCCACTCCTGACGAATTGTGTCGAGATGCGCCCGGATTTTGTCTCGCTTATCTTTTAGCAATCCCTTGGCTTGGGCAACCTTGGCATAATCCCGTTGCCAGAGGGCTACCACTGAAGCAGGCACATCTACGGTAATAAATTCCTCATTTTGGTCAATTAAATACTGCTTAGAAATTTTAATAATGGGCATGATTTTATCCTTCAATGTTTACTGCTAATTTCAGCCGTTTATATCCAATAATTACAGGATAATAGGTCATGGCAAATCATATTGAGGATATTTCTTTTGCAAATAATGAGCGATCGCCTTTTTGCGATTAGCCCTTTCGGACAAATCAGGCGGTGCATCTTCTAACAGATGTTCAGGATGTCCTCCACGTCTTTCGACAATAGTCTTGCGGGGTTGTAAACTTAACCAGCGTTCTTGAACCAAGCGTTTAATCAATTCATCGCTGGTCGTTTTTTCCTTGGCTAAAATTTCCACTAAACGGGCTTCGGTTTCGGGGTCTAGTTGTATGTTCAGCATGAATCCCTCTGATTTTGGATTGATGTCTAATTGTACCTGATTTACGCCAACTCATCCTTAAACCGATTTAAGTTGAGGAGTCGCTAAGGGGGGGTGACTACTATTATAGCCAAATTTCCAGAAACCAGGTTTATTGACGACATCAATTATCAAATGGATTCCATAAACTTAACCCGTCAATGCGCTTAAAATCATCAACGTTGCGAGTTACCAAAATACATCCGGTGACTAAAGCACAAGCGGCAATGACACCATCAGCCAGTTTTAAGCGATAAGTTCGTCTAATTGTCGCCGCAGTATCTAANAACGGCTTCGGTCAATGATACGCAGTTAATTAGCCTTAAAAATTCTCGCATTTCATTGGCTTGTTCTTCGGTTAGACCAGGGTAAAAAAGCAATTCAATCCAAGTAATTTGACAGTAAAATCCCTCTGCTTGTCGGATGTCAATTTCCTCAAATACATCCTGAACTTCAGGCTGATTATTAAAATAATAAATCAGGATATTAGTATCCAGAAGGTATTTATTCGGCATCCCATTCTTGTCGAAGTTTTAATTGAAATTTCAGAGCATCGACACGCTTGGGTAAAAAACCACGCCATCGATTCAAGTTCAGTCGGGGTGATTCAGTAGTGTTTTGCGCCTCTTGAGAGGGTTCACCCTGAGAAACTAGGGTGGCTAGATCTTTTAACAGAAGTTTTTGCTCATCTGAGGTTAAAGTTTGAGCTTGATGCAGAATTTCTTCGTAATTAGACATCGCCTTTTTGCGATTAGTCCTTTCGGACAAATCAGGCGGCGCATCTTCTAACAGATGTTCAGGATGTCCGCCCAATCTTTCGACAATAGTTTGGCGGGGTTGTAAACTTAACCAGCGTTCTTGAACCAAGCGTTTAATCAATTCATCGCTGGTCGTTTTTTCCCTGGCTAAAATTTCCACTAAACGGGCTTCGGTTTCTGGGTCTAGTTGTATGTTCAGCATGAGTCTTTCTGATTAGTGATTGATTTCTAATTGTACTTAATTTACGCCAACTCATCCTTAAACTGATTTAAGTTGAGGAGTTGCTAAGGGGGTTACGACTATTATAGCCAATTTTCCAGAAACCAGGTTTCTATGTAGCTGGATTAGAATGCACAAAACTGGGCAGGTTGCTGGTCATGAATTTCTGTCCTTTTCGACTTCTTGGGTAATTTCTTCTAAGGAGATTTCATTAGCCTTGAAATTTTCGAGAAGATGAGTTAGTTGGCTATCTAGCAATTCTTTGGATAACGCTTCACTGAGTTTTAATTTGTCAGCCGCTGGCAGTTGTTTGACTAGGCTCAAAACTTGTTCAAAGCTGAGGGAAAGTTGATAGTGCGTTGGGTTCATCGTTAACTCATCTCATTGTAACTAAATGCCGAGAAACTGGGTTTCTATGAATATCTCGGTTAGGATACAGAAACCTTGACAGAAACCCGGTTTCTTTGATTCCACTAAATCTAAGACATTTCCAGAACTTGTTGCAGAGGAGGAGATAGTTCAATGGGCATAAAATAGGCGTTAGGATAGAGGTAATCTTCCCCGGATTCATCAATGATTCGCAGCATTTGATGGCTATTCGCTTTTGAGTCCGGTAAGACTTGATAAATCTTGCGAACTTCTAGGGATGTTGGATAGTCTGTGTTTTTGATGCAAACAACAAAGTTCATCGGTTTGACTCTAATCCATAAAGCGATAGCAGGTTAACATCAGACAAAAATAACTTGATTGGTGAAATCTGCCAATTCGCCAAGTTTGGCATAAAACTCTAACTCTTCTATTGCATAACCAATGGAAATTTTCGGATTTAAAAAGAAAATTCCTACAAAGTTTTCACCTTGATCAACAGATTTTTTAGCCAAAACTAAAAAATCGTGATCGGTGGTTACGAGGGGACGATTAAGTTGCACAGAACGACTCAAAATCATTTCATCAATAGCACTACTATTATTGTCTTCTTGAGCAGTCATAACATCAACCCCTCTCAGTTGTAAACCAATTTTAATCGCTCGATGCACTGGCGCATCGAAATAGTAGGAGATTGCCATTTTTTATCCCTGCTGCTGCCGTTTTTGCTGAAGTGCCTGTTTAAAATCGGCGGTATGATGACCCACTCCCATTTTAATTAAATCGGCTTGCAGGGTATGGATTTCTTCCTGTTCTTGAATGATTTGAGCATCAATTTGGGTTTGATAGGTGTAGTAATAACTGAGGGCTGAATAAATAGCAGCCAGGGGAATTTCTGGGTGTTGAAAGTGCAGTTCTTCTGGACTCCACCCGTGGGCGTGTTTTTCTTGAATCAGTTGGGAAACTGAAACGCGACTATTGGCAATTTTTGCCTGATTTTGAGCATCAATTTCTAGGTATTGCCAGGTTACAGGATTATCGGTGGTGAATGTCATGTTGAGAAAAGGGTAAGGGTTGATCCGATTATAGCCAAGTTTTCAGAAACCGGGGTTCTATGTATCTGGGTATGTACAAGAATGGCAAATTTAGTGGCGATAAATTTCTGTTCGGACGGTTTCGACTTCTTGGGTAATTTCTGCTAAGGAGATTTCATCAGTCTTGAAACTTTCGAGAAGATGAGTCAGTTTGCTATCTAGCAATTCTTTGGATAACGCTTCACTGAGTTTTAATTTGTCCGCCTCTGGCAGTTGTTTGACTAGGCTCAAAACTTGTTCAAAGCTGAGGGAAAGTTGATATGGAGTTGGGTTCATGGTTTTATGGGGTTGATAATACAGTAATATTTTGACTGGGTGTTAAGAAAGGATTTTCTTCGATACGCTTTACTCTTTCTGGATTTCCAGTTTAGCGAAGTGTTCTTGCACGAGGCGATGGATGAAGCGGTAGCGGTTCCCCACTCGTTGCAGGATGAGGCGTTCCGTGCAGTAGTCCAGAAAGTGGGTAATATTCCAGGGCATTTGACCTGTTAGCCACAGGGTTAGGCGTAGTGAAAAATAGTTTAAGCAAGGATATCCTTCTAATAAGCCAAAGATTAAGCCTATAACAAGTCCAATGCCTATACATAAAATAACATCTAAATAAAATAACCCAGGGATAAAGCCTGAACAAAAACCCACAGAGAATAATACTAAAGAAGTGATAACAGAATTTCTTAGGGCATTACCTTTTTTGTTTTTAGGTAATCTATTTTTGTTTTCAGTTAAAAATCCAACTGCAATGCTTGCAGCAATTAAAATTKCCAATATAAACCAAATCATATTCGTGTTATACAAAAATAATGCCATATTAAAAATAGCTTGATGGGACCACTCATCTATTGGATTAGGGGAGTTTCCAATTAAAACAAGGAAGTGAAAATAGATATATTTTATTAAGTCAAAAACAACGAGTATTAAAGTAAAAAAATAAAATCACTAAGGAAACTATTAAGTAACCACGGTTTGTATCGTAAAAACTCTTCCAATTAAAAGTAAAACTTTTTTTTATGTTTTGATGCCTTAAGTTGAAATGAAATGGCAAAGTAATTGCAAATGATAAAATGCCTGTGTAAGCAATCACCACAAAATAACCAGGAAAAAACGCAGGTAATTTTAAGATAAAATAGGACAGTGCAATGATAGAAATTCCAGTTACAAAAGAGTAAAGTTTATCTATTTTTGTCATTTCTTCACCAAAAAAAACAACTAAAATCATCAGTATTCCGAACAAAATTGTTAATCCTGTTAAAACCATAATTAGGATAAAAACAAGGGGTAATGTAAACGGGTTTAGAAAGAAAAWAAAGCAACTTGCCATTGGACTAAACAAAGCAAGAGAGGATTGCAAAGTTTTGTGATTTTGTTGTGGTAATGAATCCGTTGTGATG
>NZ_PKGG01000060.1:0-26178 GCF_046480465.1 Arthrospira sp. PCC 8006 | reverse complement strand
CTAAGACTGAATGGAGTGCATATTAAGTGTAACGGTACGACTATCGGGTTAGTTAATTTCCTCCTATCGCAATAATGATAAGGGTTTAAGTTAAACGGAGAGGGTGGGATTTGAACCCACGGAACCTTGCGGCTCACTCGATTTCAAGTCGAGCGCGATCGACCACTCTGCCACCTCTCCAAGGGTATCTGATCATTACCCATTATAACACAAATCTGCTGATATTAGCCATCAATTTGTCTTGGTATGCCGATAAATGATATAAGAGATAATTATCATATCTTGATGAAATCAGAACCTTGGCTGAATATCTGGACATCCTAGACCAAACGGCGCGATCGCTAAAATCTCGGGGCGATCGCGTTTCTCCTGACCAGGTGGTTAATGCTTTATTAGAGGCGGAAAAGGCGGGTCGCCAAAACCGGAAACCTCACCCCTTCGAGAGTTTGTATGGGTGTTGGCAATTATATTTCATTACCGGAACCAAAAAAACTCGCGCTAAAGCAGGGGTGATTATGGGGGCGGGTCGTTATCTGCCGGGGCTAGTTGGTGTATTATTAAACTATTCCCCAGTTTCGGGGGTGGAAAGCGGCGATCGCCAAGCCTTTGAAGCCGGTAGAATCGAAAACCAAATCCAAGTCGGACTAATGACATTAACTGTTAGCGGTCCGGCTAAGTTTTTGGAGAAAAATGATATTCTGGCTTTTGATTTTACCCGCCTAGCGGTGGAAGCGGTGGGGATAAAACTTTATGATAACTATATTCGTGGTGGGAAAACTAGCGAGGAAAATTTTGATCAACGCCTAGTTAAAGACCAGGCTTTTTTTGCCTATTTCCTAATTCGAGAAAACTTGATCGCCGCTAGAGGGCGAGGGGGAGGGTTGGCGCTATGGGTAAAAGTCTGAGGTAGGCTGGTCAATCGGCGGCTAATTTGGGTATAATTTCAGGTTGTTGTGGCTTTTTTTTAATGATGCGCCGATTGATACTTTTTCTAACCGTGGTATTTTGCTGGCTATGGCTAGGGGTAGTATCGCCATATAATTTAGCCTGGGCTGCTACTGAAACCGTAGGGGAAACGGTAGCGGAAATCTCAACTTTATCATTGGATGAACTACTAGAGAGGGCTTTTTCCACTAGCCAAGCGGGACGGTTTCCCGAAGCAGAGAGTTACTGGACTGAAATTATTAATCGTTACCCGGATAACCCGGCTATGTGGAGTAACCGAGGTAATGTCCGAGTTAGCCAAAACCGCCTCACGGAAGCAATAGGGGACTATAACCGGGCTATTGAATTAGCGCCGACGGCGGCGGACGCTTACCTTAACCGGGGAGTGGCTTATGAGGGTTTGGGGCGTTGGTCTGATGCGATCGCTGACTATAATCGGACTTTAGAATTGAGTCCCTCTGATGCGATCGCCTATAATAATCGAGGTAATGCGGAAGCCGGACAGAAAAACTGGGAAGCGGCGATCGCCGACTATTTCCAGGCGGCGGAATTAGACCCTAATTATGCTTTTGCTAGGGCTAACTACGCCCTGGCTTTGTATGAAAGTGGAGAAACTAAAGAAGCTATCCGCAACATCAAAAATCTGATTCGTAAATATCCCAATTTTGCCGATATGCGGGCAGCTTTAACCGCCTGTTTGTGGGATAGTGGTAAAATAGGGGAAGCCGAAAGTAATTGGGTGGCGGCGATTGGATTAGACCCCCGTTATCGAGATATTGATTGGGTAGCTAATATCCGCCGTTGGCCTCCGGCTTTGGTGGAAGCCTTAGACAGATTTTTGAACCTCAAATAAGCGGAAAGTTCCGAGGATTAAGCACCTAACATCTGTAACTGATACAGACTGGCGTAGAGTCCGCCCTGGTTTAATAATTGGTCATGGGAACCGGACTCTATCAGTCTTCCTCGCTGTAAAACTAAAATGCGATCGACATTTTTAATCGTTGATAAACGGTGGGCAATAATAATGGCAGTTTTGCCGACTAACATCCGATCAAGGGCATCCTGAATTAGGGATTCTGTCATCACGTCTAGGTTAGCGGTGGCTTCATCCAAAACTAAGATTTGTGGGTCTCTAATGGCTACCCTCGCAAAAGCTAAAAGCTGTTTTTGACCACTGGAAAGATTAGTGCCTCTTTCCCTCAATTCGGTATCATAACCTTCGGGTAAAGCCTCAATAAACTCAGCTACATTAGTCTTTTCCGCCGCCTGTCGAATTTCGTCGATTGTATAGGTTTCCCCTAGGGTAATATTACTTTTAACATCTCCGGCGAATAGAAACCCATCTTGTAAGATGACCCCCACATGGCGACGTAATTCGGCTTGAGGTAAATCACGGATATCAATGCCATCAATTAAAATGCGACCGCGACTAGGTTCGTATAAACGACATAATAGCCGAATAATAGAACTTTTCCCCGCCCCAGTAGGTCCGACTAGGGCGACTTTTTCGCCTGGATGAATAGTAAAATTAAGGTTGTGGATTACATATTCATCATTTTTGTAGGCAAAATAAACGTTTTCAAATTTGATTTCGCCGATCGCTCCACTATTTTTAGTTGGTAAAACACTGGCTTTTCCGATTTCTGGGTCGCGGATTTCTATGGGTTGGTTCAGAATGTCATTAATCCTTTCCACAGCAGTTAAACCGGCTTGGATAGCGGTAAATTTATCCGCAAATTGTCGGAGGGGGTCAAATAGACGTTGGGCGAATAGTATAAAGGTGGAAAGTATGCCAAAGCTGAGGGTTTGATTTAATACTTGTTGGCCGCCAAACCAGAGGACGGCGGCGATCGCTATTAGGGCAATCCATTCTAAGGTTGCCGAGACAGCCGAATCATAAAAAATGGTTTTATCAACGGCTTTAATATAACGCTGATTGGTGATGCGAAATAACTCGGTATTGTAACGTTCGCGGCGAAATAGTTGGACAACTCCAATACCAATCAAATTTTCTTGCAGTTGTGCGTTGAGGTCGGAGAGTTCCTCCCGTGCTTTATAATTAGCAGTGCGATATTGTTGTTGAAAATAGATAATTATTGCCGTGACCGGGAACATAGATAAAACCAACATTAAAGCCAACTGCCACTGAAGGCTAAACATGGCGATCGCAATTACTAAAATCGAGAATAAATCGCTAACAATGCCAATAGCACCAGTAGAGAATACATCCCCCAAAGCATCGACATCACTGGTGAGACGAGTAATGAGTTTTCCCACAGGAGTCCGGTCAAAAAATCGGACTGCTAAAGAGGTAACATGGTCAAATAAATCGTTACGAATATCTGCGGTCATTTTTTGTCCAACGGTCTGGACGACATATCCTTGGATAGCCTGAAGGGTAAATCTGAGGGAAATTGTCAATAATAACAGGAAAGCTAAGAGATTTAAGCCTGCTGATAGGGATAATCCTTGTAGAAATTTATAGGTGGGTTCTTGGCGAATTAGTGAAATAGTTTGCCCAATTAAAATGGGTTGAATGGCACTAGAAATAGACAGAGGAATGAGTAAAATAATAGCGATCGCCAACAATTTTTTATGGCGCGAGGCATAGTCTCGCAATCGTAAGAATAGCCGCCAGTCGGTTTCTAGGGTTCTTTGTTTTTCAGAGACAATCATCGGTAATTATAATGGTAGATCAGCAGAAACCAAGTTGACAAGTTAGAAGTTTAAATGATGATTATACCAAAAAATCAGATTTATGGACAATTCCCGGCTGAGATTTTATGGACACAAAAGGCGATCGCTATCTTGTACCTCCATATTAGTCCGCAGATAATCCCCGACCCAATTGCAGGCATATTCCATAGGAGCGAGATTTTTAATTCCCTCTAAATCCCATATAATCAGCGTCCGGTCATCCCCACCAGATACCAAAAAATTACCATCAGCCGTAAATGCTAGACTGATTACCATAGCTTCATGTCCGGGTAAAGTTCGCAGTAACTCCCCTTCAAGATTCCACAATTTCACCTGATTGTTAACACCAGCAGTGGCGATATTTTGACCGTCTGGACTAAAGGCAACCCTGGTTAATCCACCACTGTTAGCTATAATTGTTCTGACCAAAGTACCATCTAATCTCCACAGTTTAAAAGTATCATCACGACTAGCGGAAGCTATTAAATTTCCTTGAGGATTAATGTCAACTCCCCAAATAACTCCATCTTGATTTAGGGTGTTCACAAGCACACCCTCTGTAGTCCATAATTTGACAGTCTGATCTTCACTAGCAGAGATAAGAGTTTGACCATCTGGGGCAAAAGCTAGTCGCCAAATTCTTTCATTATGAGCCCAAAAACTATTGATCAGTTCTCCCTGAATCGTCCATAATTTAATGGTTTTATCATCCCCAGCGGCAGCCACCATTTGACCATCAGGACTAATAGCAATAGTATAAATTAATGCTTTATGTCCAGTTAATATGGTCAGTAGTTCCGGTGGAGATTTGGTGATATTTGTAATCTGCCAAAGTTGCACTTCATGATTAGCAGAAAGTGCTAAGATATCTGCATCGGGAGTAAAAGCTACAGCGCGACTTGTCTTTCCGGAATTACGAATTATACTTAAAAGCTGACCATCTGTTTTTCTTAAATAGGTGGTATCAGCAGACCCATAAGCAATCAATTGATTATCAGCACTGGTGGCTATATTCCACAGGGTATCATCATGATTATAAAGCGGTTTTAATAAATATGCGTTACGTCGCCATAACTTGACGGTTCCATCATCACTAGCGGAAGCAGCCATCAACCCATTAGCGGTTAATGCCACATCTCTAATGATAGCATTATGTCGTTTTAAGGTTTTCATAAAAGTTCCGTCTGTTTGCCAAATTGTTACTGTATTATTTCTACCACTGGTGGCAATAAATTCACCATTAGCGCTACAATCAACCCCAAGAATTGCATCTTTTTCCTCCAGAGTTCTCACCAAGGTACCATCTGTTGTCCAGATTTTAGCTGTTTGATCTGTGCTGACAGAGACCAGTAAATTGGTATCATAACAAAAGGCGACATCCCAAATAGCTGCTTCATGTGCTTCTATGGTGTTTAATAATCTGCCATCGATGCTCCAGAATTTCATTAAACCATCAAGGGCGACAGAAGCTACTATTTGACTGTTGTTATCAAAAGCCACATTCCAAACACTGGTTGTATGTCCTGTCAAAGTTGTTAATAATGTGCCGTCTAGTCGCCATAATTTGACAGTGCGATCGCCACTAGTAGAAGCGATAATTTCACCATTGGGGCTAAAATCTATTCCCCAAACCGGAGCATCATGGGCTTGTATATTTTGCAATAATTCACCATTGACATTCCACAGTTTTACCGTACCATCTAAACTACCAGAAACCACCAAATTACCGTCAAGACTGAAAGCCACACGATGGACAGTTGCCGAATGTGGGAGGGTATTAATTAAGGTTCCATCTTGCCGCCAAATTTTCACAGTTTTATCATTACTAGCCGTAGCAATTAACTGACCATCACCGCTAATATCTAAACTTAAAACCGAGCCGTTATGACCAATTAACCTATTAAATTCATTGGTGTAATAAATGGCATTATTTAAAGCCAATGTTACTTGGTATTTAGTTTGGCTATCAACTGTCCATAAACTCTCTAGGCGACGTTGAGCCTTAATGGCATCCACCATAGCATCTAACTGGTTATGGGAGGCTAATAAGCCATGAGAAGAAGATGCTAAGGCTCCGATTTCACTAATCCGCATTTGTTGATTTTGTCGCCATACCAAGATACCCAACCCAGAGTAAATAGTCAAAGCTACGGTAGCTATTATTAACAGTAACCGCTGCAATTGTGCCAGTTTTTTTTCTTGAGCAAGTCGTTTCTCAATTTCTTGGGTTTTGGCAGCTTCCAAATAGGTTTTTATTTGGCGTTCTTCCAGTTCTTGACTAGCAGCTAAAAATTGATAATCTAAGTCACTTAAACTGCGGTCATGTGCCCAAACTTTAGCATCTATTAACGCTTGTCCTGTTAGTAATCGAGATACATCATTTTTGTAGGATTTAACCCAAGCATCTAAAGCCTGGGAATAGGGGCGAATATTTGATAGCTCCTGGATTGCCCAAGCCGAATCAAATATAGTTTTATAAATTAGATTTCTTATCTGTAAACTCCCTTGATTTTTAATAACTAATCCCGACAAAATTAACTCGGACTGTTCGGGGTTAGTATCAACTTCTACGGGGATTTTATCGAGCAATTTCTGATAAATACCTAGCATTTTAGGCATGATATCTACCCTATACTTGATTCGGTTTAAGATAGTCATTAAATGCTCTGGCTGGTCTTGTTCTTGCCATTTATAGATAATTTTACTGCTAATAACTTCATCGACAAACTGGCTTTCTTCCCCCGGCGTTATCAACTGGGGCGCATCATTGGCTCCGAGGTTGATTTGATTAATTAAATCACAGGTTTTTTGAGTTAGAAACGGCTGGCCATTAGTCCAAAATAAAATGCGTTCAATAACTGCTATTTTGTCGCACCCTGTGATATTTAATCCTTGGGCTAATATCTGTGCTTCTAAGATGGTAAAACCTGTTAAATCTATGGGTTTACCAATATTAAAAGGTGTCCGAGTGCGGTCTTGAATTAAATCGGAGGGTGTGGCGACTCCAAAAATGGCAAAAGTGAGGCGGTTATATTGGGGATTACTGGCTCTATTATTATACAAAAAACGGATGAGTGCCCAAAAATCATCTGAGGGGAAATCCAGGCTTAACATACTATCAATCTCGTCTATAAAAATCACCAGATTTTGGTCAGATATTTCTGGCAATAATACATCATCAATAAAATAACCAAGTTTCTGCACTGGGGAAAGGTTTTCTTGCTGTTCCCACCAGGCTTTAAATGGGAATTTTGGCCATAATTTAAATCCTCTGAGTAATTCAACAACAATGCCTTTATACCACTGAGCAGAGCTAATCTGGTCTTGACCGACTAGGGTTAAGTCAATACTAGAACATCGCAATCCCTCTAATTCTAAGCGGTATCTAGTGTGAGCCAATAATGAGGATTTCCCCATTTGACGAGAGTTAAGAACATAACAAAATTTTCCGGCTTTCAAGTGTTGATAAAGTTCTCGGTCGGCTTGTCTTTCGACATAACTAGGAGCATTACGATCTAAGCTACCACCAACTTGATACATAATCAAAAATTCTCAGTCATTTTTCTATAGGGACTCTCCGCCATTGACAGTCTCGCAACCACAGACGAATGGCGCGGGCGATCGCACTTTGGCTACTATCCCAAGGCTGGGGTAAAATCCTATAACCCGGATAAGGATCTGATTTAGATAACATTTTCACTAATTCCCACCCGTTAGGAGTTGAACGCATGAATAGCCAATGATAGCGTTGAATCACGAGCATTCTATTATTAGCATACAACCTTTCACGGGTAACAATGAAGCCCAAATAAATATCATCACCAGTGGGTAAATCGGTGGGTAAATGCTCAGAAACTGGGAGAGTTTCTGGGGGTAAATTGGTAGCTAAAATCACTGATGTAGGGATATCCTGTAAATTGGTAGGTGGCGATCGCGTAATCACACGGTTAGCATAGGCGGGTAAATCCACCACCAACTCAGCCAGTAACTTGTTTAATTCGAGGGGACATTGAGGATTTGGGGATATAATTTGTTGGACAGGCAAAATTATAGGAGTCTGTTGTTGTCCATCAGACACCCTGACTCCCACCATTAGTCCCAGAGCCCCAAAACTAGCGGCCAGTTGGCTCAAAACTGGCACAGCGGTATAATCAACCATTAAGAATTTGGTAAGGTGCGGATATCTCCCCTATATTGGGGAAGTCCGTACTTTTGATTAGCTGTAGCAGTTATGCTAGAGGCGTTAAAGTAGTAGATATATCGACTGGATAAGCGATCGCAGGTACAGATAGAATTGATGCTAACCTCGATCAAACTCCAGTCCCCAGCAGACATTAGGATCATTTATGTTGAAAAATTTGTTGTCAATTGTTAAACCGTTTTTTAAACCACTAATAGCGATCGCCCTCATTCTCACCCTAGGATTTAGCCATGCTGACAACGCCCTAGCAGCCAGAAGTGGCGGTCGGATCGGCGGTGGTTCATTCCGCGCTCCCAGTCGCACATTAGCCCCCGGTCCCAGAACCGCCCCAGGGGGTGGATATTACGGCGGCGGTGGGTTTGGATTTCCATTTTTACTTCCCTTCTTTGGTTTTGGCGGTTTCGGAGGACTATTTTCTATCCTGATTTTCGTCGCCATTGCCAATTTTATCGTGAGAAGTTTCCGCGCTGTCGGTGAAGGAGTCCAAGAAGCCGAATATAATAACCCCACAGTTTCCGTGGCTGAGGTTCAGGTGGGTTTATTAGCTGAGGGTCGCTACCTCCAACAGGACCTCGATCGCCTCGCCGCCACTGCTGACACCGGAACCCCAGAAGGTCGCGCCCAAGTCCTTCAGGAAGCGACTTTAGCCCTACTACGTCACCCAGAATATTGGGTCTATGGTGCGAGTGAGGCGACCCGGATGCGTTTAAATTCCGCCGAAGCGAAATTTAATCAGTTGGCGATCGCAGAACGTAGTAAGTTTACCGAAGAAACTCTCTCAAACGTCAATAATCAGCGCATTTCTGCTACTGATGACAATAGGGCGATCGTCAGTCAAGATGCTACTGAAGATCCAGGGGAATATATTATTGTCACCCTAGTTGTGGGCGTTTTGGGTCAGCTTGAATTACCCAAAATTGAAAGTTCCCAGGATGTCAGACAGGCGATCAGTCGTTTAGGTTCCATTGGTAGTGAACAGCTATTGGCGATCGAAGTTCTTTGGACTCCCCAAGCCAGTGGCGATACCCTTAGCACTGATGATATTTTGGCTTACTATCCTAATCTCAGACTGGTTTAGGCTGTCGTCCGGTGCGTCAAATCATCACCCGGCTGGTGTGGAGTTGACGCACCTATTTAATCCCATTTAATCCTGTGGCTGGTTCGATCGCCAATTATGTTTGACGACTTGCCTTTCTCTAGCGATGGCTAACGAGTCGTCTGGCACGTCATTAGTAATCACAGACCCTGCTGCTACTGTCACATCATTTCCGAGGGTTACAGGGGCAACTATCACGCTGTTAGAGCCGGTTTTAGTGCGATCGCCTATGGTAGTGTGATGTTTCTTAAATCCATCATAATTAGCCGTAATAGTTCCCGCCCCGATATTGACTTTTTCCCCTAGGGTAGCATCCCCAATATAGGATAAATGGGCAATATTAGTTTTCAGTCCAACTTCGGCATTTTTCAACTCCACAAAGTTGCCAATTCTGCACCCCTCAGCGATGTTAGCATGACCTCGTAAATGGGCGTAGGGACCGATACGGGTATTAGAGGCGATCGTGCTATCAGAAATCACCGAATATAAAACCCTCACATTTTCCCCGATTTCGCTATTCTCGATTAAAGTTCCCGGTCCGATACGACTTCCCGACTTAATTAGAGTTTTTCCTCGCAGGTGAGTTTGTGGTTCAATAATCACATCTGGTTCTAATTGCACCGTATCATCAATAGTAATACTATCAGGGTCTATCAAAGTTACACCCGCATCCATCCACCCTTCTTTAATCCATTCTTGAAGCACCTCATGGGCGGCGGCTAAATGGCGGCGATTATTGATACCCATAATTTCCCGGAAATCTTCCACATCAACCGCCATTACTTGGTCGAGGTCATGCACAGTATCAGTTAAATAATATTCCTGTTGGTCGTTGTCTGCTTTTAAATGGGGCAGAATTTTAGCTAAAGCCTGCCAATTAAAACAATAAATCCCGGCATTGATGCGATGATTTTGCTTTTGCGCTTCCGTACAATCGCGATGTTCGACAATTTCTTTAACCAGGTTTTTGCTATCACAAAAAACTCGACCGTATCCCGTGGGATTGGGCAAATTCGCCGTTACAATAGTGGCAGCATTTCCCTCTTGTTTATGAATAGTCATCAACCGTTGTAGCGTTTGGGGTCTCAGTAGTGGCACATCCCCATTAAGAACCAGTAAATCCCCAGTAAAATCCTGTAAATAGGGTAAAACCTGTTGGATAGCGTGACCAGTACCTAACTGTTGTTTCTGTTCGACAAATTCTAAGCCTGCGTCCGCATATTTCGCCATCAGAGAAGTCTGGACTTGATCGCCGCCATAACCGACAATCACCAGCTTTCGTAAGGGTTGTAAGTCTCGGGCGCTTTCTAAAACCCATTCGACAAGCGATCGCCCTCCCAACTCATGTAAGACCTTGGGAAGGTCAGATTTCATGCGGGTTCCTCGTCCTGCTGCTAGAATTGCTACTGCTACCATCGGTTTTAATACTTATAGGGTCTTTAAATTTGCCCCGGACTCAAAATTACTGGTTGTCTATAGTAGCCGAAATCCAGCGTTTTTTCCAGTGGCTACTAGGTTCTAAGGGCGATCCGGCTTGTTCGGTTTGGCGGCGCTCTATAATTGATTGGTGGCGATCGCCCAAATTCGGGTCACGATAGGGGATAGCCGCCCGGGTGTTAAGCTGTTCGAGTTCCTTTTCCGTCAGGGGTGGTAGACCTACCCCGTCCCAACTGGCGATCGTTCCTGGGGCGCGACGGCCAAAGGGGGTACTAGAAGCGATCGCTAATCCTGCCATCATTAAAGCAGTTCGCACCGCCGCCGCACAGGAATAAGTCGCTAAACGTCCGCCGTCAGGTTTGAGACATTGCGCCACCATAGCCAAAAATTCCACCGTCCACAGTCCCGGACAGGTCGGGGGAGAAAACGGGTCAAGACAAATAGCATCAGCCTGAAAACCGGAATCATAGACCTGTTTTAAGGTCTCTCTAGCATCACCAATTAGCAGTTTCCCTTGGAGGTTATGGGATGTTATCTGTAATTGAGTCCCCAGAGTTTTGAGATATTCGGGAATAGGAAGCGGATAATCATTTAATAAACCTTGGGCGATCGCCCTTTGGGGGACTCCCTGATCTAATTCTAATCCGATCATTTCCACTTGACAATTCGGGTTAACTTCCCAAATCGCAGCTAAAGCCGCTGCCGTGTTATATCCCAAACCATAGCAAATATCCAAGATTTTCAGACGGGGTGCTGTAGCTTTAGCCGCCAAATTCAGGGGTTCGACAAATTTACTTTGTGCCTCTCCTTTCGCGCCAAAACGACTATGGAAAGCCTCCCCAAATTCTGGGGAAAAAAAAGTAAAAGAACCATCCTCGGTAGGCTGTAGGGGTAAATCTTGCAGTGACGACATCATTTTTAAGGGTTGGGTATCTCTGGTAATCATATCTTAAATCTGGGGGCATTTATAGCAAATTTACAGCGTGGGAAGCCTATAATCCCATGAGTGCAACTTTTCCCACTATTTAGAAGTAGACTGACGCAAAATTGGCGATAGGTCAACATCGGGGACGGCGTAAGTATCTGAACCGCCGTAACTACCGACAAAAATAATTAAGGCTGTCAGTAACAAAAACAGAAACCCAACCGATCCCAACCCTTGAGACTCATAATCGTAGTCGTATCGATAACGTGGGTCAGAGTTAAGATCCACATGAATATGGATATTTTTACCTTCAATTTCAGTGCGATCGTAGCGAATTCTATCACGGCTTGAACGTCTCATGGTAACTTCTCCCTGGTGGTCAACTATTAGTCTATTGCAGCCACCAGGACAGCCATTCAGGATCAAGCCAAAATAGCAGAAGTTAGGATCGAGTTAAATTCAACTAGCCGACATATCCAATTTGACCAACGAACCTGATTCATTAGTCCGATAAACCAATTCATTGGCACCATCCGTTACTTTCACCTCCCACCCAGGGACAATCGCTAAAGTACAAACAGCACCATCTTCCGGTAATCCCAGACAACCATCAGGCCATAATGCTGGTTGAGCCTCCATGATTCTCAATTCAGAATCTGGTAGCATGAACTGTTGGGATGCTTCTGCAAAAACACCTTGGACAACTTCGAGACCAATAACAGTTAACATACCTCCCTCATCAAGTCCAATCAAATCAGCATCAGAACCTGGAACCACTATTTCTTCCAGGAAGATAACTGCTTCGGGAAAATCTGGGGGTTGTAAAAAGGTGATGAAGTATACACCTGTTTCCAGGTTAAATTCTACCCCCAAATCCAATCCATCAGGTTGGTCAAAGTTGCCAGTTTGCAAAATGGTAGTGGTGGTAGTGTCAAAGTTGAAATTCAATTCACTGGTGGGAGGAAGCGGAAAATCGTAGTCAAAACTTTGTATGGGGTTCCCATCAGGGTTAAAGAAGGTTATTTGCAGGTCGCTGAGTTGATCACGGGTAACTATGGTTCCCTCAAAACTCCTATCATAACTAAATTCTCCGATGGCGGTATAGCCGAAAATTCCTTGCCAGAATAACGGATAGGTAATCAAGTCCTCGCTGAGAGGGGACGAAGCAAATACAAAGTTATCTGGTGTTAACTCATCTGCTTTTCTTCCTAATACTATGCTCAGGGGTACGCCATCTAAACTAATGGTTATATCAGAGTTAACTTCCGTGAGTGTCAGCCGTTCAAAACTGAGAGTAGGATCATCTAAACCAATGACATCAACTCCGGGTTCAAAATCAGTAATTACACTGGGATTAATCGGTAAATTGCCGTTATTGAAAATCCAAAACTGGTCAGAACCTGGGCCGCCTGTTAGGGTGTCGCCATCAATTCCAGCGAACAATTGATCATCCCCMAGGTCTCCAAACAGTTGGCTACGACTCCCACCAATTAATATATCGTCTCCTTGACCGCCAAATAATTGGTTATTGCTGTCAGTTGATGCGTCTAGGATATCAGCACCTAACCCGCCATAAAGGATATCATTATTGCCTGCTAATAAGACATCATTTCCGTCTAATCCGTAGATCTGATTACTGCCACCGCCAACACTGCCATCAATTGTATCATTAGCTACAGTGCCAAATTGGATGGTATTATCTAAGCCTTCCAAGCTGATATTCAGACCTGGCTGTGATGACATCAAGGCTTCCAGTCCTAATTCTGATGGAGTCATGATAATTATTGGAAATTCAACAGTTGTCGCCATCAGGCTATCATGGACTTCCTAAAATCGTCAAAGTTCTGATAATTATATAGTTACATATTCTGGCTATCAGTGACGAAAAAATCCCCCACCAAGAGGCGGAGGATTCAGCGTTTTAGATAATGCCGTTGATATTAGGCATCGCTTTCAATATGGATGAACAGCAAACCCATCAAAACTGCAGGCATCAACCAGCAAACCACGGGAATCAAAATCCAAGGCAGGAAGGAAGCAGCGTAATCACCAGTCATGCTATATGTCTCCTAATTTCAAAAGTTAAGGTTAATGTTGCAGAAAAAACCGATATTTGACTGATGTTTGTGTTAAAATTCAGTCAGAATCGTGCTGATTAATTATTGACCAAACCCCTAAAGATTGCGTCAACAACAGCAAAGTTTTCTAACAAGAAAAATGCCAAAAATGCACTGCCCATACCACCGATGAAAAATCCACCAGCGAATTGGCTCCAACCGGCGGCGCTTTGGAGGGAATCACCTTCTTCGGMTTTATCCCCTTGGAAAGTTACCAAACCGTAAGCGGCTAAACAGGCTGTGGCAATCAGTAACATAGCCAAGCCACAAATCAGGCCATTGAGGTTGGCGAACTCAGTGCCGCGTTGGGTTCCAAATTTCACCCAGGGACCGCCGATGAAGTAACCATGAGCCATACCGATTTCTAAGCCTCGCAGAAGAGGAGACAGACCGGGACGGTAGGCGGGAAGGTTGCCGATAAAGGTGCGGGTGAAGGCGGAATCACTAATGGGGGTGGATAGATGACCTACAAAGGGATCGCCGTTGTAGGCTTGAATCAACCCTTGATCCGTTGCTTGAGGCATACTGATTTTTCTCCTGTTCGCTTAAAAATCTTGAGTTCAGGTGTTAAGCTCATATTTTAAGCAGCCCTGTGCAAACTATCGACAAAAATGGGAGTTAGCGTTAAAAAAGTTCACATATAATCCCAAAAGTTCATAAATTTTTACGTTTTCGGGCCCGATACCACTGGGCGAGGGTGGGGCTGGGAATACCGAGAAGGTAACCGATAATGACGATTTGGTTAATTAGGGTGGTTTGGAGGATGCCAATTTGCTGCCAACGTCTGGCTGAGGTGATGACTGGGACTGGGGCGATCGCAATTTTGCCCCGTTTCTGTAGTTGGCGCACGAGTGCAAAGTCTTCCATAATTGGTAAGTCGGGAAAACCGCCAATGTCCCTAAAGGTTTGGGTTTTCATAAATAAGGCTTGGTCGCCATAGGGGAGTTGACAATAACGCGATCGCATTTTTACCCCGAATTCCACCCAACGCAGTGCTAAGACGGGGGCGGCGATTTCCAGTTCAAAGGCTCCGGCGATGATCTGAGGTTGACTGAGAATTTGCTCTATCCAATGGTTAAAAGCGTCGGGAAGCTGGGTGTCACCGTGCAAGAAGAGGATAGTATCTCCGGTGGCGATCGCGGCTCCTGCGTTCATTTGTCGGGCTTTCCCGGCTGCTGTGGTGATGACTTGGACGCTGAAAGATTGGGCGATGGTCACGGTTTCATCCTGACTGCCACCATCAACTACAATTACTTCAATGCCTTTGATACCCTGCAATTTCTTGAGGGTAGGGGGAAGGGTTGGCGCTTCATTGAGGACGGGGATAATAATTGATATTTGGGGAATGTTGGCAATATGGCGATCGCTATGGGGTTGGGTCAATCTAGCAGTTCCTGGCTCGAAAATAGTCATCTGCTTCTAATTACTGTTGCCACTATATATTAACTGCGAAACAGACGGGTATACTGGATTTCGTGAGCCATGCTTGCTAATCCTAATCCCCAACTACAGCTAACTAAATCATCATCGTTTAACATCAGTATTTGCTGGCTAATTTCGGTGAGAGTTGGGGAAAGTTGCCAGAGCAGTTTTTGTCCGATGGTTTGACCTAATGGAATGAGTTTGACTCCGGCACCGATGATATGGGTAGCCCAACTATGCAGATATCCCAGTAGGGCTGTTTGGGGTTCTATCTGGCTATGGGCGGCGGTAATTCCGAAGGCGATCGCATAATTACAAGGCTTATCAATAGCTGATTTTATATATTGAAAATAATCATGATCGCCATCATTTGCCTGGTAGATTTCCCCCATTAATGCCAAAAGAGAGTTACCCATCTGCCAGCTTTGCAGACGCAATTCTGATGTTTCTTTACTGGCACTTAGCCAACTATTCCAATAACATATACTGGCTACATCTTGATTGATAAAACTCTGAAAGGCTCTCATCATTAAGGCGGCTTCCAGACGAATCGCGCCATAATTGAGGTCTTGAATTAACCAGTGATTCAGGTCTTCGGCGTTGGCGATCGCTCCGGTTTCTACCAGAGTTTCTAATCCATCAGAATAGCTATAAGCACCCAAAGGCAACGCCGGACTAGATAGCTGTAATAATGGTAAAATCAAAGCCTATCTCTTCCCTCCCCTCTGTTATTTAACCAATTAATGATCATGTCCATGGTAGGCTCCCTTGTCGGGGTAAAACGGGGCGATTTCCTGGGTAACATGGCATCCTAACTTAACCAGTAAATCAGCTAAAACTCCATCAGGTTCCAGGCGCAAATACTGGCTGCTAATTTCTAGGGGAACATGACGATTGCCCAAATGATAGGCGGCGCGAATGAGATCTAAATTAGTCGGGGCTGTAACTGTGATGACGGGTTCTGGTTGGGCGACAATAGCTAAAACTTTGTCCCCAGTTTCGGAAATTAGGCGATCGCCCTCGGAGATATTCACACCACGATCCAAACATAAAGTAATGCGATCGCCGCCAGGGATATCAATATGTTGTCTAGTCTTAGTGCGTTGTTCCGCTGTTAGGGCGATCGTCCAGTCCGGTATGCGATCGAGATCCGGCGCTAATTTTTGAGTAAAAACCAACATGATCGTCACCACCAAGTAATTTCGGACTAGGGGAGGCCAGTCCCCCTTTTTAATCAGGGGGATAGACTTTCCCAACCCGTGCTAAAGCAAACCGATAAAATGCAAAGGCCCCTGACCAGTAATCAATTCGACAATCACAGCCACAATTCCAATCATAGCCAAGCGACCATTCCAGACTTCCGCTGCTGTGGTCATACCCCATTCCCAACGTTCCTGGGGATACATCTTAACCCGTTTGCTGGGGCGCACCACTTCCGAGAAATGAACACTAGGGCTTTCCAAAGCCTCAACCACCATATCAGCCAAATCATTAATAAAAACCGGATGAGTGTTCAAAGCCGGAACCCGGTAAAAATTCTTAATCCCGGACTCTTCGGCTAATTCCCGATACTCCATATCAATTTCTTGGAGAGTTTCGATATGTTCGGAGACAAAACTAATCGGAACAACCAATAAATCCTCGACCCCTTGCTGTGCTAATTCAGGGATAGCCTCTTCGGTGTAAGGTTTTAGCCATTCCACCGGACCAACGCGGCTTTGATAAGCCAGGGTGTGGGGGTTTGGGCGGTTGAGAGTTTTCATAATCAACTCAGTACACCCTTCAATTTCTGCCTGATAGGGGTCTCCGGCTTCCTCAACATATTTAAGGGGGACTCCGTGGGCACTAAAGAAAATATGGACCTGATCCGGGTTGGGACAGTGATCAAGTTCCTGGGCGATGAGTTGCGCCATAGCTTGTAAATATCCCGATCGCTGATACCAGGAGGGAACCACTGTATAATCAATTTTTTGTAGTTCCGGGTCATCTTCCCAAATCCTCTCGAGCAGTCTAAAACTAGAACCACTGGTGCTAATGGAAAATTGCGGATATAGGGGGAGAATCACTAATTCATCAATGCGATCGCGCTTAATTTTCGCCAATGCTTCCTCGGTAAAGGGATGCCAGTAGCGCATTCCCACATATACCTGAGCATTATTACCTTTTTCCCCAAGTTTTTCTTCCAGGGCGACCGCCTGTTCTTCGGTAATCCTTCGCAGTGGAGACCCACCCCCAATTTCTTTATAATTTTCCTGGGATTTTGTGTGGCGCATGGTGGCAATCATCCAGGCTAGAGGTTTTTGTAGCCAAGTAAATGGCAGCCGGATAATTTCTGGATCGGAAAATAGATTGTACAGAAAGGGGCGGACATCCTCTAATTGTTCAGGTCCGCCTAGATTCAATAGTAAGACTCCAACTCTTCCCATGGCGCTTAACAGGTTCCCAGACTCTAATTTTTGTTACCCATTTTAACAAAATATTCTATCAATAGGATCAAAGTCTATAGCATAAGTTAAGGATTTTTGATTGATGGCAACATTTTTGAGACCGTTAAGTTATCGCTATCAGTGGCTGTATGATGGGATTTCCGCCGTGGCTGCTTTGGCTGTAGGTGGTGAAGGTCGGTTCCGCCGCCTTCCCCTAGAGGGTTTGTCTATCACCCCAGAAACACGGGTTTTAGATTTATGTTGTGGCAGCGGACAAGCCACAAGGATTATCGCACAATACTCGCAACAAGTCACGGGCTTGGACGCATCAAGGCGATCGCTTTC
Organism: Arthrospira sp. PCC 8006; assembly: GCF_046480465.1. Lineage (NCBI taxonomy): Bacteria > Bacillati > Cyanobacteriota > Cyanophyceae > Oscillatoriales > Microcoleaceae > Arthrospira > Arthrospira sp. PCC 8006. Next base: position 8,567 of record NZ_PKGG01000060.1, on the reverse strand, counting down.
TAGGGCCAGGGCTAATGTCCCCACCGCTGAGTATGTGGAAGCCTTTGCCGAAAATATGCCTTTTGATGACTGTAGTTTTGATTTAGTCCATACTAGCGCCGCCCTCCATGAGATGGCCCCCGACCAGTTACAACAAATTTTAAGGGAGGTTTACCGGGTACTCCAGCCAGGGGGTATATTTACTCTGGTGGATTTCCATAAACCCACTAATCCTATATTTTGGCCGGGTGTGGCGATGTTTCTATGGTTGTTTGAAACCGAAACCGCTTGGGAGTTAATTGATACCGACTTACAAGGCTTACTGGCTTCTATGGGGTTTCAAGTGGCTCTTTCCTCACCCATGGCAGACCGGACGGCTTTCCGTCTCTATGCTGGGGGGAGTTTACAAGTTATTCAGGCGCTCAAGCCTAGTTGACTGACAGAAGTTTAAGTTTTTGGAGCAATTTTTAACAAATATGTGGAAATATTAAGGATTGCTACATTCTGAGGCAGTTGCGAAAATTTTGTGATAAAAACTTGGACTTAAAGATAGTAAAATTTGTCGATTCTGCTGAAGTTTAAACCTTAGATTAGGAGAAGTCCATTGATTTACTCAACTTTAATTGCAGCGGCTCCCACCACTTTACCCTGGAGTCCCAATGTTGCGATTGTGATGATTGTTTGTAATGTTTTGGCGATCGCTATTGGTAAATTCACCATTAAACAACAAAACGTAGGCGCACCTACCCCCATTGCTGGTATGAGTGCTGGTGCTGTAGTTGGGAGTGCTTGCTTAGGTCATATCCTGGGTGCTGGTGTAATTCTGGGACTGGCTAACGTCGGTGGACTTTAAAAGTTAGATTTGGCACTGATTGTCAAGGGTTTTTATACCTTCTTTCCTCAGTCTAATTTAGACTAGGAAAGGAGGTTTTATTTATGTGATGTGATGTGATTTTAACTATGATAATCTCCCCCGGAACCATAGCACCAAGCATCAACCCAGCGATGAATATAATACTGTTGTTGAGCAGATAATTTTTGAGTGAGAGGGTTCAGAGATTTTCCCATGGGGTACAGTAGACTATAGCTGGCTAAATTCAAATAGTGAATAGTCCAATCAACTAAATTTCCTAACCCCACCTGTGGAATCACTTTCAAGACAATAGCAGGGTGTAGAATTCCGGTAGTAAATAGAGTTTTAGCTAAGGCGGGAAATTGAATAACATCTTGTAAAAAAGGTTTAAGCACTGGTTCCCCCAAACGTTCCATATCCTGAAATACGGCGGCGAGAAGTTGATTAATACTGTGACTATTGATGGTTTTATCTATGGGGACACTCATAGATTTTTGAAATAACCAAGTCACCGACAAACTGGGTTGATAGGGTTGTAACAGAGCCAAAGATTTACTATCCAAAATATTAGCTGTCAAGGCTTCATCAATACCGTTAGTTAAGCGATTAAGATGGCGTACCATTGCGCCAAAACCACCAAAACTTAAAGGGGACTGGCTACCGCTACTATCACCAATGGGGATAATACAATTCCAGGGAGTGACTAGGGGACTCTGGCGATAACAGGGGAAAAAACCAAATAAGGCTCGTTTAAAATTTAACTGGGATAATTCCACATTTTGATATTGAGGAAGTAGGGTTAAATAATCCTCAAAAAAGGCTGTTAAACTGGGTCGGGCTGGGTGTGCATCAAGATAACTAAACATATAGGTAGTGCGTCCGTCTCGGGCTGGGAAAGCCTCCCAAAAATACTGACATTGATTTTGCACAGGAGTAAAAGAAGCGAATATATCTCCGGTTTGATTATCAGGATATCCGGTGGCGCAAGTCCCCACCACTAAACAAACAGCATCAGGAGTTTTTCCCTGTCTGGCTTGTTTGATAATGGGGGAAAAGTGACCCATTGCATCGAGTAATAGTCGGCTGGTTAAAGTTTGATTTAGTCCGGTTTCTACGGTGACTCCATTGGGGTGAATGGTGGCGGCTTGGTAGGGGGTGTTTTCTAAGAGTTGACCCCCAGCTTCTAAAAACCGGGTTTTGATGATGTCTAGCAAATAAACTGGGTCAACACCAATATTAAGAACATCTCTAACCCAGATATCGGGAATGTCGGGAAAGCTAATTCTAGCGGGGTTATATTCGGTGGCGATCGCTTTTTCTAATTCTTCTGGAGAGAGTAAATTGAGCTTCTCAAATACCTGAAGTTCATGGCGGGAAATATTCCATTCTTGTTCTCGTCCCCTCAACTTTCCGCGCTCACAAACAGCGACGCGCCATCCTTTTTTGGCTAAGGTCGCACCGATAATAATTCCTAATGTTCCCCCACAGACTATGACATCATAATCAATTTGGTTTAGGGGTTGATCGGTTTCTTTGACGGTTTCTGGTATGGGTAGGCTATGGTTTTTGATGGCCTCCCAAAGGCGATCGGCGTTTTGTAGTCCCGTGAGAGGGTTTCCCGGAATTTGCGAAAGAATTTGTTGAGTCAGAGACATGGCGCTTCAAAGTTATCCGACAGTTTAATTATAGACTGAGAAGAATTACGAATAAAACTCCCACTTTCATGGCGATCGCATACTAATACTGACTCCGGTGGAAGTGCTGATATTAAAGCATCAGAATGGGTTGTCACAATCAGTTGAGTTCTTTCTGAGGCGGATATTAGCATTTCAGCAATCATTGGCAGTATATCAGGATGTAAACCTATTTCTGGCTCTTCTATACATAAAATCGGTCCTGGTGTCGGATCAAGGAGTAAAGCCATTAAAAATAAATAACGCAGTGTACCATCAGAAAGACGAGTGGCTGGGATAGGCTGAATTAAATCTTTTTCGCGAATAAATATCTGGACTGTACCACCATAAATTTTGATGATCAGTTCCTCGGCTTCTTCGTAAAATTTTTGTAAATTTTCGATAATTTCCCGACTTCCTAATTGATATTGTAAGTTATTTAACACCAAGCCTAGGTTACTAATATCTTCTAATATTGGGTGAGAAGGTAAATCAGTTTGTTGAGCCAATCTGGGTTCAGAATATCTGCCAATTTGCCAGTTACGATATAGATTAATTTGTGCAAATTGAGAAGCAAGATAACTTAACTGAGGATACATATCTGGATCTTTTCTTTGAGATAAAACTGATTGTTCGGGACTCAGAGTTTCTCGACGTAGGGCTCTTTTTTTGTATCCATCAACTTCGGTAGCTTCATTAATAACTGGACGACCCCCTTGATAACGATAAAAAAAATATGGTTCATTTTCTCCTGGATAAGGATGTTCATTTTCGATGGCTTCATCAAGGATTTCTAACCTCTGACCAGCTTCGGTCAAACTGATTCTGTAGCGCAGATTCATTGAACCTTCTAGGGGTGCAATAGTTGCATCAATTTCGGCTATAGGAATGTTTTGGGCTCCTTTCCACAGGAAATCACTAATTCCTCCTCCTTGACGAATGGGAGCAGTCAAATCTGTAGGGGTAGATTTTAAAATCCCCAAGGCTTCGATTAAATTCGATTTACCGGAAGCGTTACGACCGATTAATACATTTAAAGGCTCTAATTTAATCGGTTCTGTCTCACTCCCATAGGAGAGCAAATTTCGCAATTTTAAACTATGAATAAACTGGGACATTATTAAATTTTCAAATAGGTTTTATCAAATATAACACAAATCCCAGAATTGGGTCAATTCTGAGAGAGAGATTACTGTAGCCATACTATAGCCATCCTTCAATGATGGGCAACCTAGGCGGGGTAGAGGGTAAAATAGTAAGTAGTCTAAATGATGTCTTTTTGCTTCTGAATAATCGCAGTTAATCCCCAATAAATAAATAAATGTAACCCCAACATACCCCAATTTAATAATAAATTTTCCCAGGTGGGTTCATAAACTGATGATAACTCAAAGGGTTGAGGAATAATTGTGCCATCAGGGAGGGTTACGGGTGGGGGAATTAAGGAATTTATATCCCCCAGGGAACCATAAGCACCCATAGACCAGCGACTCACCATTAACCAAGATACTACTCGGCTAATTCCTTCCATTTTAAATAATACGCCAGAAAATATAATTTGTGGTAATAATAGCAGGGGTAATGCACTATTAGCCTGGGCGCTATTTTCGACACGAGCAGACACCAACACCCCTAAACTCATGGCTGATATGATAGTCAAAAATGTGGTAATACTTACCCCTAAAATCCAAGGTAAAAAAGGATTGGATTTTGCGGAAAAGCAAAGGGCAATTATTCCGACCATTAACAGAGTCTGTAAAAGGGCTAATCCTGATAAGATTAGGAACTTTGAACCCAAATAAGAAACAATCCGTAAATTTACCAACCTTTCCCGGGTATAAATAGCGGTTTCTTTCACTAATTCTTGCAGGGAACTAGATAAACCCACCCAGATAGCTGCACAGGTAAAAACAAATAACACTTGCCGCGCTAAAGATGCTAAACTGGTGTCAGCATCGCCAATAAAGGGATCGCGATCGCCTATAGCCAACCTAATCAATAAAATCCCCACAGGGGCGGTTAGCAAATTCAGTAATAGATTCAACTTGTCCCGCTTAATTAGCTGACCATACCTTTGAGTGAGGATTGATAATTGTCGGGGAATATTGGCGAGTTTATGAGTAGCAGGTTGCCGATTTTTTTCGGGTGTTTCTCCCCCGGTGAGATGATTAACTACATAATTCTGAAATTGAGGAGATTTACGAAACCGTAAAGACCATTCTTGAGCGATCGCTTCTCCCTCTTCCAGCAAATTATAAATATCGGCAAAATCCCCGGTATCTAACTCAAAAAACTCGAAGGCTTCCCCTGGGGGTCCAAAATAACATAACCGCCCCCCCCTTCCTAAAAATACTACCCGATCGCACATCATCATATTGGCGGTAGCATGGGTAACTAAAATCACTGTCCGTCCTTGGTTAGCCAAACGACGTAACAATTCCATCATCTTTTTATCCAACCCCGGATCAAGTCCTGATGTGGGTTCATCCAGAAAAAATAACTTAGGATCTGCTAACAATTCCACCCCGATACTAACCCGTTTTCGTTGTCCGCCGCTAAGTTGCGACACCATGACATCACGGCGATCGAGCATTTCTATTTCGTAGAGAGTTTTAGTAACTGTGGCTTCCATATCCCCGTCTGGAGGTAAGCGCAATTTAGCCGCATAGGTGAGAACTTCTCCCACAGTTAAGTCTCTATGAATAATATCATCTTGGGGAACATAACCTATTTGGTGGCGATAGAGATTAAMGTTTTGTTGTAATTCGTCCCCATTCAGATAAACGGAACCCTTAGTTGTAGGACTCAGACCTAATAAGGTTCGCATTAGGGTAGATTTTCCCGCACCACTTCCCCCTACTAATGCCACAAATTGTCCGGGTTCAATGGCGAAGGTTAAATCACTTAATAAGACTTTAGATTTACCTCGGCGATCGCGGACTAATCTCAGCAATCTTTCCGCATCTAATCTGATGCGATCGCCTAAATCCATGATTTCCAAATTATCCCCCTGACGCATCAGGGTAAACGGACCGATTCTCATGGTATCGTTATCTAGTAATCGGGTAGCTTTCTGGATTCTTTTCCCATTGACAAATATGCCATTAGCGCTATAATCATTTAAAATATAATGACCCTGATCATCGGGTTCAATAATGCCATGACATCGTGATACAATAGGGGAATCTAACTGCACTGTGGCGGTGGAGTCTCTACCTAACATCACCGATCGCTCTTTGAGAGAGATAGGCGGAATCACTGAATAGGGGGAGGTGGTGGGATTATTGGGGTCAAAGTAGCGCAACCTCATCTGATTTTTGGGGTTCTGACCGATGGTAATTTCCACCCCACTCCGCAGTCGATAGCCTTCCTTAGCTGTAATTCTAGTATGGTTGACAAACAGACCATTGGTGCTAGGTTGCTGTCCGTCTCCGTCATAAATATAGTAGGTGTCTCCGATTTGGCGTAGAATTAGATGACCAGCGGAAATTACCCGCCAGGTTTCGGGAACTACTAAATCAGCGCGGGTGCGATCGCGTCCCAAAATATGCTGATTTTGGGTCAATTCAAAGGTGAGGACTTGTCCCTGATTGTTTAATTCTAAATAGGGGGACTTCTTCGATAAGTTGGACTTCCCATTTAAACCCGTCATCGCTACACCTCCCAAATCCTATCAGGTCAGCATACCAAATATATGCACCCGTTGAGTTAACCGTCAATTCTCAACAGACCAGGGACAAGAGACAAGGAAAAACGAAAAATTAAAAATCCCCCTGAATTAGGGGGATAGGGGGAAGTGGTGGGGGATGGTATAAGATAATTTTAGTCATTGGGGGTAATATCCCCAAGAATTTATCAGGTTTTCTCAAAATTTTTTTTCACCAGTATAGAAGTTTATGCTATCTGGATATATGAAAGTTTACGAAGGTTTTCAATAGCATCAATTTGAGACTTAATCCACTCCAAATCAGGGGAAATAATTTGTTCATCGGTTAAGTGATCGTAGGCTTCCCAAAGACCGTTAACATCGGCATCATACCAGATAAACCAGTCGCGATAAAGTTCGCCGTCGTCAATATCTGGACACAAAGCCAGCCAATCATCTCCAGTAAAGTGAGCCACTTCATCGGCAATTAGATACAGCCAAGAATTAGTAGATTCAACAGGAGAGTTAGTAGGGTAACAAATGGTAGATGTCATCGCTTTTTCTCTGAACTCGATAACTATAATATACCCAGATATGATTAACTTGGGGATAGTGTATGTGACAGTATTTGAACTGTGACAGTTCCCCAAACCTCAAAATTTCTATCCGTAGTAGTCGCCCAAAACCGGAAAGGCTGGCATAATAACCTAGATGTCAACCCATCTGTTTGACGGCTTTTCAACTGCCATGACCATTGTTTAACTCCGAGGATTCTGGCCACTTCAAGCTGCTTGTGCTTGAGTTTTTTTTTCCTCAGACTTGATCACGATCCATTTGCCACTTATGGGGTCACGGTAAGTGGTGAATGGATTAGACTTTAGTTTTTTGTAACCAATTTGAGTATCCATCTGCTTAATTCTGATAGAATCGCCCTCAGTCTCCACAGACAAGGGGCGGAAGGACTAAAGGGTTAGAGTTGGGTTGAAATCGGGATGAACTCTAAAAACTATGCCCTGTATCTTGATTATTGTGTGAAACGTCTCTTATTTACCGTGATACCATGCCCTAGTTCAGGTGAAATTGATCAAGAATAATTGTGATATAAAACACCTAAGACTTGTGATCTTGCATCCGTGATTTTTCGGAGGTTACACTGTCCCCGTGAGCATAGGCCGACTAAGTAATTGACGATTTGCCAGAAAAAGGCTTTATGATGTGGTCAAAGCTGATTTTGAGGATATGATGCACAAAATAATCGAAGTTTTAGCTACCCGCGAACAAATGGTCGGGCGATCGCAAGAAATCATCCTCAGCAAAATGGAGGCGGCGGTGAAAAGCCGAAATCGATTCACCATAGCCTTAGCCGGGGGAGGGACTCCCCAACCCATTTATGAAGCCTTAGCCAAACAAGATCTACCCCTAGACCAGATCCATATTTTCTGGGGAGATGAACGCTATGTGCCCCCAGATCACCCAGATAGTAACCAGAAAATGGCTCGCAGTGCTTGGTTAGATCGGGTTAACTTCCCAGAGTCTAACATTCATCCTATGCCCACGGGTAGCGGCAATCCCCAACTAGACGCAGAAAACCACGATCGCCAAATTCGAGAATTTTTTGGGGTAGATCCGGGAGAATTTCCCAGTTTTGATATGATCTTATTAGGAATGGGGGATGATGCCCATACAGCTTCTCTGTTTCCGTTGACAGATGCGCTCCAAGTGTGCGATCGCTTAGTAACAGTGGGCAATAAAGATGGTCAACCTCGTATCACCTTCACCATTCCTCTGATCAATCAAGCTGATTGTGTGATGTTCCTAGTAGCTGGGGCTAGTAAGCGATCGGCTCTGGCGCAAGTTTTTGCCCCTACAGGGGATGCAAATGCCTACCCTAGTCGCTTCATTCAGCCCCAGGGTGAACTTTGGTGGCTACTTGATGCGGCGGCGGGAGAAGAAATCCAGAAAGGCTGAGATTTCAGTGATTGATGGTAGGTTAGGATCTAAGTATTAGCTATGGTGCGATCGCTCTTCTATGGCGAAAGGAGAACCCTATGATTGTCTGTCCAAATTGTAATCATCAGAACCCAGAGGGCGCAACTCAGTGCGAATCTTGTTATACTCCCCTTCCCACTACTACCAGTTGTCCCAATTGTGGCGCAACAGTCCAAGCCGATGCTTCTTTCTGTGGTCAGTGTGGTTATAATTTGCTACCGACCCCCGAGGGTGAAGAAAACCAAAACCCTGATTTAATTCCTACGGTAGTTCCGCCGCTACCAGATTTGGTATTTCCTGACCCGATACCAGATGAAGAGGTAGCCACAGTAGCATCTAATCCTAATTCTGCTGTCAATTTACAAAAATCGACTCCCGACCCATCTTTGGCATCACCTCAGCCCGACCCCGACCCAGCCCCCGACCC
>NZ_PKGG01000397.1:0-2398 GCF_046480465.1 Arthrospira sp. PCC 8006 | reverse complement strand
TAGCATCCTCAAAATTGCTCAAAAATATAATGTAGATTTAGAACATGGTGAACGGGTGGCAGCCTTCTTTCTCAGCCTATTTGACCAAACTAATGGCATTCTCTATGACTATGGATCGGCGGAACGAGAATTGCTCTGGGCGGCGGCTATTTTGCATAACTGCGGGCTATATATTAGTCATTCTGCACACCATAAACACTCCTATTATTTAATCCGTAATGGGGAACTTTTGGGTTATACGGAAACCGAAATTGATATGATTGCTAATTTGGCTCGCTATCACCGGAAAAGTGCCCCCAAAAAGAAACATGAAAATTATCAAAATTTGTCGAAGAAAAATCGTCACATTATCGACCGTCTTAATCCTTTGATGCGGTTGGCTGTGGCTTTAGACCGTCGTCAAATTGGCGCGGTAGCTGAGGTTACTTGTCAGTGCGATCGCGATAAAAAAGAGTTTAAATTGATACTTAAACCAGTTGACCCCCAAGATAATTGTGCTTTGGAATTGTGGAGTTTAGACCTTAAAAAAGATGTGTTTGAGGAACAATATAACCTCACACTTGTGGCGTTTTTAGAACCTTAAATCAACAACTGTTAGCCCACCCGATCCCCCTTTCCTCAAAAGGCTGGTTTATTAATATTCTCTTTGGGAGGCGCGCCCCTACAATCAATTATTAATTATCAATTAATTACCCGGTGGGGCGGGTTTATTCATATTGTCGTTGGTCGGCGAGGTTACCGCAGAACCCGCCCCTACAATTATTAATTAATTACCCGGTGGGGYGGGGCGGGTTTATTTATATTGTCGTTGGTCGGCGAGGTTACCGCAGAACCCGCCCCTACAATTATTAATTAATTACCCGGTGGGGTGGGGCGGGTTTATTTATATTGTCGTTGGTCGGCGCGCCCCTACAATTATCAATTATTAATTATTAATTAATTACCCGGTGGGGTGGGGCGGGTTTATTTATATTGTCGTTGGTCGGCGAGGTTACCGCAGAACCCGCCCCTACAATTATTAATTAATTACCCGGTGGGGTGGGGCGGGTTTATTTATATTGTCGTTGGTCGGCGMGCCCCTACAATTATCAATTATTAATTATTAATTAATTACCCGGTGGGGTGGGGCGGGTTTATTTATATTGTCGTTGGTCGGCGAGGTTACCGCAGAACCCGCCCCTACAATTATTAATTATTAACTATGGGATGTTGTTTAATTCAGGCTGGGGGGATATATTTAAAGTCCTGACTTTAATATCCTGATAAAATTCATCCTGGGATAACTCTACCTTAGACTGAGCCGATAATAATAACAAAGCCCAAAAAACCCCAACTCGATCATGTTTAGAATGAGAAATAGGCGGAGTATTTGCGGCTGACTCTGGGAGTAAATTGGTGGATTCTATAGGGTTGGGGATGTGTGTTTTCTGCTTACCAATCAGATTAGACCACAGAACTAATAATTGTTCAAGTTCTAACCAATCGCCTTGGAGGTCTACACCTTCAGCCCGGAGAAGTTCATCTAATTTTCCAGCCATTTCTACCAGGTTTTCTTGGTGTGCTAATTCAGCGATCGCCTTAGCGGCTTTATTTTTATTAACAGAAACATGACGACGGGGACGGGGACGACTCTGGTGCTGGGCGATCGTAGCCGCCATTAATTGCAGTTGATCAATCAACTCTTGAAGTGTTACCTGACGCTTTTGGGGAACCTTAGCCACAGCGCGGCGACGTAACTGTCGTTCCAAATTCTGAGGACGCAGCCACTCAATTTCTGACTCTGACCCCAAAAATTCTAACTCTCCGGCAATCATAGCATCATCATCGCCAGGCTCATCGGAATCCATCAGGCTATCCGCCTTCAGTAGCACCAGCATAGAAGCATAAAGAAAGGCTTGACCAGATTGGGAAAGTTCTACAAACTGATTATTCGAGACCGAATCAACACCCGGAGTCAGTTGGCTGAGATAGCGATCAATCACCTCAATCACCCGCACATCCCAAGGATCTATTTCTCCCTGTTTAGCCAAATCAATCAGCAGTGCAATTCCTTCGGACAGGCTGGCTAAAGCGTCCTGGGGTGTGTCAGAGGTCATAGGCGTTGTTTCTCCGGTCGGCTTGGGTGTGAACAGGAACTTGTGCTTACTACTATAGCTGGATGCTGGCTTTTCCCATTATAGCATAAGGCTATTAGGGCTGACTTAGATATTTTTGATTACAATGAATATGATGGTCTCTAGTATGTCTGAGTTTAACTGATCATGGAATCTTTAAAATCCGAAGCCTTGTCTTATKTAAAARCTGTCCTAGAKAACCCTGACGCTACTTTCCGAGATGGACACAGGGAAGCGATCGCTCGTCTAATCGACCACCGAGAACGTTTATTAGTCGTTCAGCG